>DASYOJ010000123.1:0-4153 GCA_036007925.1 Candidatus Nanopelagicales bacterium | reverse complement strand
CCGGGCGTTCGACATCGGTGGCCCGGAGGTACTCACCTACCAGCAGATGATGCAGCGGTACGCAGCCGTTGCCGGGCTCTCGCCACGCATCATTTTGCCGATCAACTTGCTCAGCCCCCAACTCTCGAGCCACTGGGTGGGGCTCGTAACACCGGTGCCGCGGGCGATCGCCCGGCCGCTGGTTCGCTCACTTCGACACCCAGCCGTTTGCAGCGAGCACGACATCGCCCAGTGGATTCCCGATCCTGCCGAGGGTCTCGTGTCCTTCGATCGTGCAGTGGAACTCGCACTCACCCGGATCCGCGAAGCAGCTGTCGCAACCCGATGGACCGGTGCTGCAACACCGGGGGCACCGAGCGAACCGCTGCCGGGCGATCCCGATTGGGCCGGTGGTTCGCTACACACCGATGTACGGGAGGTGGACACCGATGCCAGCCCCGAGGCGCTGTGGAACGCCGTGGAGTGCATCGGTGGTGCGAATGGCTGGTACTCCTCAAGCATCTTGTGGGAAGCCCGCGGCCTCATCGACCGCGCCGTAGGCGGCGTTGGCTTACGCCGCGGACGCCGCGATCCCCATCATCTGATGGTCGGGGAAGCCGTCGACTTCTGGCGCGTCGAAGAACGGCTGCCTCCGCGCTTGCTCCGATTGCGCGCGGAGATGAAAATGCCGGGAAGGGCATGGTTGGAGTTCACCGTGCAGCCCCGCGAAGGCGGTGGCTCCCGGCTGATCCAGCGCGCGGTCTACTGGCCGCGCGGGCTGGCCGGTCATGCCTACTGGTGGTCGGTGGCGCCCTTCCATGCTTTCGTGTTCCCGCCGATGGCCCGGCACATCGTGGAGCAAGCCGAAGCCAACCAGCGCACATGGGACGCTGAGGCGCTCGCATCGGACTCCCCCACCGAGCAGCCACCGGGATCCGACACAATCGTGGCGTGAACACCGGCGATACCCCCGAGATCACGCCGTACGAACAGTTCGGCGCGGCTCCCTTCTTCGATTCCCTCGTTGCGGCCTTCTACTCCCGGGTCGCCGACGACGACATCCTGCGGCCGATGTATCCGCCGGGTTCGCTCGAAGGTGCCCAGTGGCGACTGCGCGCGTTCCTCGAGCAGTACTGGGGTGGACCAACTACCTACAGCGACCAGCGGGGCCATCCTCGACTGCGCATGCGCCACGCAGGATTCACCATCGACTCACGGGCCCGCGACCGCTGGCTGACCCACATGCGCGCAGCCCTCGACGAGCAGCACCTGCCCGTCGACCAGGACCAGGTCTTATGGCGGTACCTGCAAAGCGCAGCGTTCGCCATGCAGAATGTGCCCGACGAGACCGGGCCCGGACCGGTGTTCGACGCCGAGTCGAGCTAAACCGATTCGGGTCGACCCGATCACCCCGATCACCCCGATCGACCACCGCCCGCTACACGGGCTCCACCTATCCGGAGGACCGATGACCACGCCCCCCGATGTATGCGCTTACAGGCAGAGCCGCCCCTGGTGGCGCGATGCCGTGGTCTACCAGGTCTATCCCCGCAGCTTCGCCGACCTCGATGGTGACGGCATCGGAGATCTGCCCGGAGTGAGCGATCGACTGGACTACCTCGCCGGGCTCGGCGTGGACGCCATCTGGATCTCCCCGTTCTACGCCTCTCCGTTGAATGACGGCGGCTACGACGTTGCCGACTACCGAGCGGTGGATCCGCGTCTGGGCACCATCGCAGATGTCGACGCCCTGATCACCGGTGCCCACGATCGCGGCCTGCGGGTGCTGATGGACATCGTTCCCAACCACACCAGCAGCGAGCACGCTTGGTTCCAGGAGGTACTCAACTCTCCGCCAGGTTCGCCCGCTTGGTCGCGCTACGTGATCCGCGAGGGCGCAGGTCCCGACCACGATGAACCCCCCAACAACTGGCGCAGCGTGTTCCACGGACGAGGCTGGTCGCGGCTGGTTCTCGCCGATGGAACCGTGACTAACTACTGGTACTTGCATTTGTTTGATGACACTCAACCCGACGTGGACTGGACGAACCCGCAGGTTCGCGCGGAATTCGAATCGGTTTTGCGCTTTTGGTTCGACCGCGGCATCGATGGCTTCCGCATCGATGTGGCACACGGCTTAGCGAAGAATCCACAACTTCCTGACATGGACTACGACTCCCTGCCCGAAGCCGAAATACTCGGCGTCGCCCCCGAAGCCCCCTACTGGGATCAAGACGAGGTGCACGACATCTACCGCGAGTGGCGCGCCATCGCCGATGAGTACGAACCACCACGCATCTTGTGCGGCGAAACGTGGGCGCCATCTGCGGAACGCTTAGCGCTTTACCAGCGCCCAGACGAACTACACACATCCTTCAATTTCGATTACCTTGCTGCCGGGTGGGACGCCAAGAAGATGCGTCGATCCATCGATGAGACGCTGGCCAGCCACGCAGAGGTTGGAGCCCCCGCCACGTGGGTACTGAGTAACCATGATGTGATCCGGCACGCGACTCGCTTCGCACCGACCCCCGACGGCACTGCCGTCACCGGACCGACCACTGTCGATGCCACGGTTGGTCTGCAGCGGGCACGCGCGGCAACTGTGTTCATGTTCGGCCTGCCTGGCTCGGCGTACATGTATCAAGGGGAAGAACTCGGCCTACCGGAGGTTTTCGATCTCCCCGATGATGCTCGTCAAGATCCCGTCTGGCACCGCAGTGGCGGGGAATTCACCGGCCGCGATGGTTGCCGGGTGCCGATCCCGTGGAGTGGCACGCAACCTAGTTACGGATTCGGTCCGTCCGAATCATCCTGGCTTCCCCAACCGCAGGAGTGGGGGCAGTTGTCCGTGGCCGTCCAAGAAGGCGATGAGGCATCGACACTCGAGCTGTACCGCCGCACCCTGGCTCGGCGCCGCGTTGAGCCAGCCCTTGGCGATGGCCCGATGGCGTGGTTGGAAGACGCACCCGCGGGGGTGCTAGCTATGCACCGCTTCACTCCCGAGAGCGACGAACCTGGCGTGCTGGTCGTCGTTAATACAACCGACAGCACCGTTCATCTCCCCGAGGATTGGGGCACCGAGGTTCTCGTGGAGTCTGGATCCGAGGTCGCACGCGTCGATGTGGAAGGACGCGAATACCTTGCCCTTGGGGCGGCCACCGCGGTCTGGCTGCGCGGCTAGCGAACGACGCTTAGGCCCAGCCTGGCTTCGATTCCTGCGGCGTAGGAGAACAGTTGACCGCGGGGCGTAGACAAGCGTTTCCACGGCCCGCACGTTGATGCAGTGATACGCAGTGGTTCGTCGGTGATCATGCGCAAACGCCGGGCAGCATGCAACACACGTAGCGGCAGCCCAGCCCACGCGGTCCGAGACCAGATCTCTTCAGCAAGAGCTGTTGATTGTTGCGACGACAGCCCCGCGCTCCTGTCTTGGAACTCCTGGATCGCATCGCTGACTTGGGGGACGACATCGCTGGAGACACCATGGATCGGCATCTGCCACCCATCGCGCGGCGGTAACTGATGCAGCGAGACTCCCGGATCAATCGGCGGTGTGGTGCGGGGAAGTTCCGTGACGTCAAAGCCGATCTCATCTCCAGCGGCTAGTCCGGTTTCTAGCCCACCGACATAGGAAGCCAGCGGCACCGTGACATCTTGACCGACCGCTTGGCTTCCGACCTGAGCGGGAGTGGCCAGTACACACATCACGTCCATGGGCAAAACCGAGTAGCAGGCCACCGCATTGGTGCCCACCACGATCCGGGCAGCCGTCGCCGGATCCCACTCCACCTGACGGCGCCCTACCAGCGCCAGCATTCGCGCGTCACGCGCCGCCATCGTGATCAATCGTTCGCGGGGCGTAGTAGCCGTGTCCATCGGGCTTCCTCCCACGCTCAGGTCTAGTTCTCGAGGTGTTCGAGCAGTGTCGAACGGAATTCATCGGGGATAGACCGCGATGTCTTGGACTCGGTATCGAAACACACCAGGACGGTCTTCGCATCCGCGGCGATGGCGCCGTGATCTAGAACCTCGTAGTCCATGGCGAAGGAGGAATCGCCCACGCGTGAGACCCACGTCCGCACCACGAGTGGCTCAAGATCGAAGTAAATGGGACGCCGATAGTTGATTTCCTGCCGCACGACCACTTGACCGATCACCGATCGGTCGGACA
>DASYOJ010000122.1:0-1796 GCA_036007925.1 Candidatus Nanopelagicales bacterium | reverse complement strand
TCGCGGTCAACTGCTGACCGCCCTACGTAACTTGATCACGAACGCTGTGGCTTATTCGCCGAACAACACCCGTGTGGCGGTGACACAGAAGAAGGGAAGCGGCATCGTCGAAATCGCGGTCAAGGATCAAGGCATCGGTATCCCCGGCCACGACCTTGATCGCATCTTCGAACGCTTTTACCGGGTGGATCCAGCCCGGTCGCGGGGAACGGGAGGCACTGGTCTCGGGCTGGCGATCGTGAAGCACGTGTGTCAAAACCACGGGGGCGAATGCACCGTGTGGTCGGAGGTAGGCACCGGATCAACGTTCACCTTGCGTTTACCTGCTTACGATCCGCAAACAGGTGCAGCGCATGAACCGCAGGAGTTAGAGATGGATATCGTCACAATCCCCGATGAGGGCAGGAACTGATGACACGTGTGCTTGTTGTGGAGGACGAGGAATCGTTCTCCGAAGCGCTGACTTTCATGTTGGAGCGCGAAGGCTACGAAGTGACCGTGGCGCCCGATGGAAACACTGCACTTGATCAGTTCGACCAGGTGGGCCCGGATCTCGTCTTGCTGGATTTGATGTTGCCAGGACTGCCGGGAACCGAAGTGTGTCGGCAGATCCGCGGGAAATCGCAGGTACCGATCATCATGTTGACGGCGAAGGACGGCGAAGTCGACAAAGTCGTGGGACTCGAGCTCGGGGCGGACGATTACGTGACCAAGCCATTTTCATCTCGGGAGCTTCTTGCCCGCCTGCGCGCGGTGCTGCGGCGTCACGGTGATTTGGACGAACTCCTACCCGCCGCGGTGGAAGCCGGTCCGGTGCGCATGGATGTTGAACGGCACGTGGTGACCGTGCGTGGGGAGCAGATCACGATGCCGCTGAAGGAGTTCGATCTGCTGGAAATCCTGGTCCGAAACTCAGGGCGGGTCTTGACCCGGGCGCAACTCATTGATCGAGTCTGGGGTTCGGACTATGTCGGTGACACCAAAACCCTCGATGTGCACGTCAAAAGGCTCCGGGCCAAGATCGAGCAGGACCCTGCGCATCCCGTCCATTTGGTGACGGTCCGCGGCCTCGGGTACAAATTCGAGGCTTAGACAACGAGCGCTAGGCGGCCGGCGGAACCGGCTCGATGCCCACGTAGTCCCCGGCCGGCGGAACCACGAGAACGTCCACACGTGCGATACCCGCGCGCTCGAACTGAAGCGCTACCGGGACGTAGGTGCTGGGCGCGGGGGTGAAGTCGTAGGAATTGATCCACAGGTCCGCCTCAAAACCGAAACCGACCGATGCGCCTGGCTGGAGTTCGACGATGTCGCCTGTGACATATGCCGGCAGACCGTCGATTTGAACACCGAGAAGACGGTCGGCATCGGGATCAGCGTTGACGATCCGGGTGGCCAACGTTGCGCTCGAAGAGCCTTCCGGTCCAAGTACGAGAACCAGATTTTCCGCGCGGATGTTGCCGACTTGGGCTTGCACACCATTGCCCGTCAGGTCATCCGATTGAACGGTTGTCATCGCGCCTTGCCCGTTGAAGCAGCCGGTCAAGAACAAGGCGGCAGCGGCGAGGGCAGCGGTGAGTACGAAAAGTGGGGATCGTGTAGTTCGCACAGCCACAGACTAACGGTCGAATGGCCGGTGATAGAATCGGTAATCCGGAAAGGGGTTTTTGCCAATGGCATTCAAGGTCGGAGACACGGTCGTCTACCCGCACCACGGGGCTGCACTTATTGAATCCGTGGAGATGAGGAAGATCAAGGGAGAGGATCGGGAGTATCTGGTTCTCCGAGTCGCCCAG
>DASYOJ010000121.1:0-4729 GCA_036007925.1 Candidatus Nanopelagicales bacterium | reverse complement strand
ACTGGGGAGCTCGCGCGAAACGGCGGGCTGAGAGGGCAGTCGCGGCTGCCGACCCAACAGAACCTGATCTGGGTAATGCCAGCGATAGGGAGGTCCTCATGAAACGCATGTCCACTGTGGCTCTGGCCGCGCTGTCGGTGAGCGCGTTAATGCTCACCGCGTGCAGCACCGACGAAACCACCACCGGAGTAAGCGAATCCACTCCTACTCCCGCCGAGCCGGTGACGGTGCAATTGCTCACGCACGATTCCTTCGCCCTCAGCGAGGATGTCATCGCCGAATTCGAGGAATCGTCCGGGATAGACATCGAACTCGTCTCCGGCGGTGATGCCGGATCGATGGTGGCCGGTGCGATCCTTGCTGCCGGTGCTCCCACTGCCGACGTGATGTTCGGAGTGGACAACACCCTCGTGACCCGCGCACTCGATGAGGGCGTCTTCGAGCCCTACACCTCACCGGAGGCCGAGTTCTTGCGCCCGGACTTAGCCGACCAAACCTTCGACGGACTTGTCACTCCGATCGATTTCGGTGATGTGTGCATCAACATCGACGACACCTACTTCGCCGAAAACGACCTCGCGCCCCCGAGCACCCTCGAGGACCTCGTGGATCCGGTGTACTCCGGTCTCCTCGTGGTGCAAGACCCCGGAACGTCTTCCCCGGGGCTGGCATTCTTGCTGTCGACCGTGGCGCGGTACGGGGATGAGTGGCCTGCCTACTGGCAGCAGTTGCAAGACAACGACGTCGCTATCGCTGGTTCGTGGAGCGATGCCTATTACGGGGACTTCACCTTCGGTGGCGGTGGCGATCGACCCATCGTGGTGAGTTACGCGACCAGCCCTCCGGCCGAAATCGTCTACGCCGAAGGTGAGCCACCGGAGACAGTCTCGACATCGTCCATGGACGACGGCTGCTATCGACAAATCGAGTACGCAGGGATCCTTGCCGGATCCGAGAATGTCGACGCCGCCCAACAGGTAGTCGACTGGTTGCTATCCGCGCCCGTGCAAGCCGATATTCCCTTGAATATGTTCGTCTTCCCTGCACGGGCCGATACTCCCCTGCCGGAGGTCTTCACTGAGTTCGCCGGACAGGTTGATAGCCCCGAGCAACTCCCGGCCGACTTCGTAGCTGAGAACGTGGAAAGCCTGCTGACCGAGTGGGGCTCGGTCATGGGTAGGTAGGGGTTCCTACGAGCCGGCGAACCAGCGCACCGGTGGATTCACCAGCGAATCCACCGGTTGCCTCGCTGCATCACGGGCCGCGCTGGCTGCGCTGGGCGTGGGTGGTTCCCGCGTTATTTCTGCTGGCGTTCCTCGCGATCCCGCTCCTATCGCTGAGTCGGCAAGTCCTCAGCCCCGCATCTGCTGAATACCTGCTTGATCCGTTGCCGTGGCGCGTGGCCGCCCTGGCCACGGTCCAGGCCGTCGTCAGCACGGGCCTGGCCTTGGCTATCGGTCTGCCGATGGCCAATGTGCTCACCCGGTATCGGTTTCCCGGACGGCGTTGGGCCTTAGCACTAGCCACGGTGCCATTCGTGTTGCCCACGGTGGTGGTGGCGCTGGCCTTTCGAGCCCTCCTGGGCGGCTCACTTGGCTCTGGCTTCGCGATCGTGGTTCTCGCCCACGCGTACTTGAACCTCGCGGTCGTGGTGCGCATTGTCGGGGCTCGCTGGGTCACGATCGACCCACGCGTGGAAGTAGTTGCCCGAAGTCTGGGCGCCGATCCTTGGACCGCGTTTCGAACCGTCACCTGGCCGGCGCTTCGCCCAGCTATCGCCTCAGCCGCCGCCATCGTGTTCGTGTTTTCTTTCACGTCGTTGGGTGTCGTTCTCCTGATCGGTGACTCCACGACGCGCACACTCGAATCGTTGGTTCTGCGTCAAACCTCGATCCTGCTGGACTTCCAAGGTGCTGCCATCAGCGCCGCGATTCAAGCGATCGTGGTCGGCTCGGTGCTCATCTGGGCCGCACGCCAACGCACCGCGCAACGCGGTGGTTCAGCGCGCCCGATCCATCCGATCATCGCTCGTGGAGCCACTCGATGGGCCGTGGGTGCCGTCGTAGTGGCGACTTTGATGATCGTCCTCGCACCAGTCCTGGCCTTGGTATGGGCATCGCTGCGTTCCAGTTCTGGTTGGACGTTGTCGTGGTGGTCGGGGCTTTTCGGTCCGAACACGATCGATGCCGGCAGCACGCGCATCGGCTCACCGTTAAGCGCTATGGCCCGCTCACTGGCGTTCGCGCTCGCGACCGGGGCGTTCGCCGCCATCGTGGGTGGACTCGCCGCGATCTCGGTGCTGACCGGTCGCATCGGCCGCGCCTTCGCGATCGCAACGGCAATCCCGCTAGGCATCTCGGCAGCCACACTGGGACTGGGAACGCTGCTGGCCTACGGTCGCCCACCGCTGGATCTGCGGGCCAGTGGACTGCTCGTGCCGATTGCCCACGCGTTGATCGCCGTTCCGCTCGTGGTGGCGGTGGCAACGCCCACCTTGCGGGCAACTGATCCCCGTTTAGTAACCGTTGCGGCAAGTTTAGGAGCGCGCCCATCGCGCGCCTGGTGGACCGGATACGGGCCCTCTCTTCGCACGGTGATGATCGCCGCCGGTGGATTGGCGTGCGCGGTCTCCCTCGGGGAATTCGGAGCCGCATCATTCCTCGCACGCGCGGATGGGCCTACCGTGCCGCTGGTGATCGCACGGTTACTCGGCCGCCCCGGCGAGGCCTCATTCGGCGTTGCTGCGGCCTTGGCCGTGGTTCTCGTTGTGATGACCACCACCCTTGTCGCAGCGGTCGATCGAGGCGGTAGGCGCACATGAGCAACGAGCACGGCATGCATGTCCGTGACCTGGTGATCGGCTACGAATCTGCACTGCACGATCCCTTCACCTTCACGATCGCCCCAGGCAACGTGCTTGCTGTCGTGGGGCCCAGCGGTTGCGGTAAGTCCACGTTGCTGGCCACCATCGCCGGCATCACTCCAGCTCTCGGTGGGCGTATCGAAATCGCCGGGCGCGACATCACCGCACTGCCGGTCAGCAAGCGACACGTGGGCATGGTCTTCCAGGAAGCGTTGCTCTTTCCACACCTCAATGTTCGAGACAACGTCGCCTACGGTCCGCGCCGCCGCGGAGTCGATCGCGATCAGGCTCGAGCAGAAGCCGACCGCCTGCTGGAGTGGGTAGACCTCGAAGGACTCGGCGATCGCTCCATCGAAGCGCTCAGTGGCGGGCAAGCCCAGCGCGTCTCTTTGGCTCGCGCTCTTGCCGCGAAACCAGATGCGTTGTGCCTCGATGAACCGTTCAGCGCCCTCGATGCGCCGCTGCGCGCCCGCCTTGCCGAGGATGTTCTCGCCGTCATCGCCCGCGCCGAGATTCCGGCCATCCACGTGACCCACGACCCGCTGGAAGCCCAGACCATGACCCATGGCAGCGGCACCGGGTCCATACTTTCGATGTGAGGGCCGAACGACTACGCAAGCGCGCAGCGCGGATAGACCGGACATATACCCGCGTCGCCTTCGCCACCACGCTGGCTGCCTTCGCGGCCTACATCAGCGCCCGCTACCTGCCGTTCGCTGCTTCCGTGCCCGCCGCGATCACCGCCGTGGTTGCCACCCAGATCAGTTTCCATCAAGCGACGAAAGGCGCCTTCATTCAAGTGGTAGGTGCGCTCTTGGGCGCAGCTGTTGCCCTGGGCATCGTTTCCGTGGTGGGCAGTGGGGCTCTTTCGATACTCCTGCTGGTCGGGCTGTGTTTCGTCGTGGCCCGCTTGTTGCACCTGAGTAGTCCCGAGGAATCACCGGTCATCGCCTCGACACTCGCAGTTACGGTGATCTTGGTCGTCGGCACGAACCTGACGACCGAACTAGCGGTGGAGCGTTTCGGCGGCATCGCCGTTGGAGCGATCTTCGCGATCTTCGCAAGTTTTGTCGCCGCTCCGACCAAGGCCACCCGCAGCCTGGAAGATGGTGCCGATCGCATCCAAGAAGAACTCGGCTTGCTCCTCGAACGCATCGCCGTGGAACTGCGCGCCGATCCCGATGCCGCCACGGTGCGACGTTGGTTCGATGAGGCAGTGGAGTTACGCAATCAAGTGCTCGGACTCGCTGCTGCACTCGAGGATCTCAAGCGCAATCGTCGATGGAATCTGCGGGTGACCAAGGCCGATCTTGAGGCCGTCCAGGCTGAGGTGGACGCTTGTCAAACTATGTCGACTCGCGCACTGTCGTTGGCATCTGATCTTCGTCGTGCGTCGGCAACAACAGGAGGTGGTGCCTCTCTTCCAGCAGCCGCGCTTTCTCCGCTTGCCGATCTCATCGCGGCGACCGCAGCCAACATGGCCACCGACGATCCCACTCGCACGATCGGCCGCACAGCGGCACACGATGCCGTGCGCGAAGCCGAACGCACCGCACAGATCGCTTTGATCGGTGGCATCGTGTCGCATATGGAGCAGATCAATCAGGCGCGAGCCGACGAAGACGACGCCCACAAAGCACAACCGTGATTGAGGTCGCGGCGATTAACGCCCCATTAGTCAATAGCAGCTAGTGCCGCGGTGTAATCGTCGGCGCTGCGCGCCTCTCCGGGCCCGTTCACAACCGACCACCGCACAACACCGTCGCGATCGAGAACATAGGTGGCGCGGGTAGCGAAACCGGTGTCTTCCCAGAAGGCTCCGTAGGCGCGCGCTACCTGCCCATGCGGCCAAAAGTCACTCAGCAA
>DASYOJ010000120.1:0-1543 GCA_036007925.1 Candidatus Nanopelagicales bacterium | reverse complement strand
GCACGGGCACCCGTCCAGGAGGCGGAGGATTCGGTGGCCGTGGTCCAGGTGGCGCACCCGGAGGCGCACCTGGCGGTGCACCCGGAGGTCCCGGTGGGGCACCCGGTGGAGCTCCCGGTGGCGGCCGCGGTGGCGGTCGCGGCGGATTCAACCGCACCGGAGGCCGCGGCAATGCAGCCGGTGCATTCGGTAGGCCCGGTGGGCGGCCCTCGCGTGGTCGCAAGTCCAAGCGGGCCAAGCGTCAAGAGTTCGACAACATGGAAGCCCCCACTCTTGGCGGCGTTCGGCTGCCGCGCGGTGGTGGCGAGAGCGTCCGGTTGCCCCGCGGTGCGTCGTTGACCGACTTCGCCGAGAAGATCGATGCGGCGCCAGCGGATTTGGTGAAGGTGCTCATCGGCTTAGGCGAGATGGTCACCGCCACCCAATCCATCGACGATGAAACCTTGATGTTGCTCGGCAACGAGCTGAACTTCGATGTCCACGTTGTCTCTCCCGAGGACGAAGACCGAGAACTCCTGGAGTCCTTCGACCTGGAATTCGGTGAGGACGAAGGCGATAGCGGTGACTTGATGCCGCGTCCGCCGGTGGTGACCGTCATGGGCCACGTCGATCACGGAAAGACCAAATTGCTCGATGCGATCCGCAAGACCAACGTGGTCAGCGGGGAGGCTGGCGGGATCACCCAGCACATTGGTGCTTACCAAGCGGTGGCGCACACGCCCGAGGGTGAGCGATTGCTGACGATCATCGACACCCCCGGTCACGAGGCGTTCACCGCCATGCGTGCCCGCGGCGCGGAGGTGACCGACATCGCGATCTTGGTGGTGGCTGCCGACGACGGCGTGAAGCCGCAGACCATCGAGGCTCTCAACCACGCCCAGGCCGCGCAGGTACCGATCGTGGTGGCCGTGAACAAGGTCGATAAGGAAGGTGCGGACCCGATGAAGGTCCGTTCGCAATTGACCGAGTACGGGCTGGTGGCCGAGGACTTCGGCGGCGAGACCATGTTCGTTGATGTCTCGGCACTGCAGTCCATGGGTATCGAGGAACTCCTCGAAGCCGTGCTGCTTACCGCCGATGCGGCACTGGAGCTAAGCGCCAATCCCCATCAAGATGCTCAGGGCGTGGCGATCGAGGCGCACCTGGACCGCGGTCGCGGCCCGGTGGCCACGGTGTTGGTCCAACGCGGAACGTTGCGCCAAGGCGATTCGATCGTGGCTGGCGATGCCTTCGGTCGGGTGCGCGCGATGCTCGACGACACCGGTATGGCGGTCGATGAAGCGGGCCCCTCTACCCCCGTGCAGGTTCTTGGCCTCACCTCGGTTCCCGGGGCTGGCGACACCTTCTTGGTGGTCGAGGAAGATCGCACCGCACGTCATATCGCCCAAACGCGGCAAGCTCGTGAACGCAATGCGTTGCTGGCCAAGAACCGGGTGAAGCGTTCGCTGGAGGACTTCTTGGAGTCCTTGGAAAAGGGCGAGGTGCAAGAGCTCACCCTCATCATCAAGGGCGATGTCTCCGGTTCGGTGGAGGCCCTCGAAGA
>DASYOJ010000119.1:0-40464 GCA_036007925.1 Candidatus Nanopelagicales bacterium | reverse complement strand
TCCAGATCCCGAACGTTGCTCTTGTAGTGCGACATGACCTCTCACCTCGTCCATCGGCGGGCTAAGTTACTCACCAGTAACTTCATGATGCACCCGATTCTCGGCGATTGCAAGAGCAAGCAGGCAACGAATCACGCGGTTGCCGATGGGCGCACCTGACGAGCGGCTGACCTGCCGCCACAATGGGGGCCATGGCGCGCGGTGGGTGGTCCGATTCGGTGACCCCGGTGGCCCCACCGAGTTCTGCTCGGCCCGGTGTTCGCACGATGGCCTACGCCGCCCTGGTGACCGGTGCGTGGTCCGGTGTCCTCTCGCTCGCCATCTACGGCTTCGCCCGGTTGATCGGCGTTCCGATGCAGGTCGAGATAGCCGGAAGCCTGCAAACCGTGCCGTGGTTCGCGGTGTTGCTCGTGCCGATCATCGCCGCTGAGGTCGGCGCGATCGCGTCGCTGGTAGTTCGCGGGTGGAACTTCGCTGGTCGAATCGTGTTCTGGGTGGGGACACTCGTCGCCTTACTGTCACTTACGCCGCTGGTCTTCGCACCGGCTGACGTCCCGGTGTCAACTCTTCTGTGGCTCACCTCTTTGCATGTCATTACCTGGCTGCTTGTTGTTCCCCAGATAGCCCGCATCATCGGTGACTCTGAGCCAGGAATGCATGCCGAACGCGAAGTGATCTACTCGTGACCGACACTGTGGATCGCTCCACCGACGGCCGGAATTTCGCCACCGCACTCGTTGTGGCGATGCGACCGCGCCAATGGGCAAAGAACGTCCTGGTTTTCGCTGCGCCACTGGCGGCCGGTCAGCTCTTTGTTCCCGACATCTTGCTGCCGAGTGTCGGGGCGTTCGTTGCCTTTTGCCTTATCTCGAGTGCGACGTACCTTGTTAATGACGTTCGTGACATAGAAGCCGATCGACTTCACCCGCGAAAGTCCTCGCGACCGATCCCCGCGGGACACCTGCCGGTTCCGGCAGCTATCAGCGCAGCTGTTGTCCTGGCTGCGTCGTCGTTGGTGCTCTCCGCCTTTATCTCCTTTGCACTGCTCGGTGTTGTCGTCGCGTACGCGATTTTCACGCTTGCCTACTCGTTGGGACTCAAGCACGAGCCGGTCATCGAACTTGCGTTACTCGCCATGGGTTTTCTGCTGCGCGCGATCGCTGGTGGTGCGGCCTCGGGTCTGCCGATCTCCCAGTGGTTCTTGATCGTGGCTGGATTCGGATCGTTGTTCATGGCGGCGGGCAAGCGATACAGCGAACTGGACCGTTTCGTTCGTGAAGGAAACGAGGACGACGACTCCCCGAAGCGTAGAAGTCTCGACGGCTACACCCTGGGCTACTTACGTTTCGTATGGGGAGTAGCGGCTGCGGTTGCAATTACTTCGTATTGCCTGTGGGCGTTTGATGTGGCGGCAACTCCGTCGAGTTTCCCGTGGGCGGAATGGAGTGTGTTGCCATTCGTGCTCGCGATCTTGCGGTACGGCGTGAGTGTGGACCGAGGCGAGGCCGAAGCACCCGAGGACATTGCACTGAAGGATCGGGTTTTGCTTGTCCTTGGCTTGGCCTGGCTGACGCTGTTCGGCCTGGGAGCGTTGGGCGTATGAACTCGACATCGCCGCTCACTGGAGATGACAACACCGTTCTTCTTACCGGGTGGGGACGAACAGCGCCAAGCGCTGCGCGTGTAGTTACACCTCATTCACCCGGTGAGATTGCCGAACACGTCCGCACAGCAGGTCCGCGCGGAGTCTTAGCGCGCGGTTTGGGGCGCAGTTACGGCGATGCCGCGCAAAGTGGTGGGGCGAGTGTTTTTGATATGACCCAACTGCGCTCCTTCGACCTGGACATTGACGCCGGCACTGTCACGGCCGATGCCGGTGTCAGCGTCGATGACCTCTTGCGCTCGATCGTCCCGGCTGGCTTCTTTGTTCCTGTCACGGCAGGTACCCGCTTTGTGACTGTCGGGGGCGCCATCGCGGCGGACATTCACGGCAAGAACCACCATGTGGAAGGCAGTTTCGGGTCCCACGTGACGGCGATGCGGGTGGTCGACGGCCGCGGTGAGTTGTGGGACGTCAGCCCGGATGATCCCGACACCGCGGAGATGTTCTGGGCGACCGTCGGGGGGATGGGGCTCACCGGTGTGATTGTCGAAGCAACGTTCCGTCTGTTGCCAATCGAGACGTCGCAGATGAGTGTCGACACCATCCGGTGCACCGATCTTGACGATGTGATGACACGGATGATCGAAGGCGATGACGACTATCGCTATTCGGTCGCTTGGATCGATTCGGTGGCGTCGTCGGGACGAGGCGTTTTGACGCGCGGAGATCATGCAACGAGCGACCAGGTAGCCGCCACGACGCCCGCATCGACCTTGGAGTACGCAACCCCTTCGTTGCCCTCTGCTCCCCCGGTCGTTCCGGGAGGGCTACTCAACACAGCCACCGTGCGCGCTTTCAATGAGGCGTGGTTTCGTAAACATCCGAAGAATCGCGCTGCTGAGTTGGTGTCGATACCAGCTTTCTTCCATCCCCTCGATGGAGTACGCGATTGGAATCGCATCTACGGGCCCCGTGGCTTCCTGCAATACCAGTTTGTTGTTCCCGATTCCGCTGGGTGGTTGGTGGAGCGCACTCTTGCCCGGTTGCGTGATGTCGGAGCGCCGAGTTTCCTCACTGTGCTCAAGAGGTTCGGTCCGGCCAATCCGGCACCGTTGTCCTTTCCGCAACCAGGGTGGACGCTCGCTGCGGATGTGCCAGCGGGTAACGACCGGCTTGCGTCGGTGCTCGATGAACTCGATGAACTCGTCGCTGCGGAAGGTGGCCGGCTGTACTTGGCTAAGGATTCGCGTCAATCGCCAGCGATGTTGGCCGCCACGTACCCGCGGCTAGGTGAATGGCAGGCTGTGCGAGATCGGATGGATCCGCGCGGTGTATTCACCTCCGACCTAGGAAGAAGGCTGTCGCTGTGATCGATGCACTCGGTGAGGTTCAATCCGTTCTCGTTCTTGGTGGTTCGAGTGAAATAGCCCGAGCAACCATCGAAGCACTCCCGCGCAATCGACTGCGCCGGGTAGTACTCGCTGGTCGCGCGTCACCAGGGCTTGATGAGGCCGCATCTCGACTCACGAGCATCGGCGTGCCCACCGTTGAGGTCGCACAGTTCGATGCGCAAGACACCGACGGGCACGGAGCCTTCATCGATCAGGTCTTCGACACGTCCGATATCGATATCGTGATTATGGCTTTCGGGGTCCTCGGCGATCAACTGCAGGCCGAGGCTGATCCGGCACAAGCCGTTCACATGGCTACCGTCAACTACACCGGAGCAGTGAGCGCGGGTTTGCATGTAGCCCGCCGCTTGCGTCAACAAGGTCACGGCAGGTTGGTGGTGCTGTCTAGCGTTGCCGGTGATCGTGCGCGACGCTCCAACTACGTCTACGGCTCGACCAAGGCCGGTTTGGACGCGTTTGCCCAAGGACTCGGTGACGCACTTGTCGGCTCGGGTGCCTCGGTGCTTGTCGTTCGCCCCGGCATGGTGCGCACCCGGATGAGCGAGGGCTTGCCGGAAGCGCCGATGACCACCGATCCGGAGGTGGTTGGCGCGGCCATCGTCCAGGGCTTACGCAAGGGCAAACACACCATTTACGCCCCCGGCCCGTTGCGGTACCTGATGGGAGCGGTGAAGACCGTCCCCCGCCCGGTTTTCCGCAAATTGCCGCAATAGTCATGAGTCGTTCCCCGGCGAGTTACCCCCATCACGGGAACGATTTCGCTACGGTCAGCGCATGAATAGACCAGTGAGTTTGACCATCGCCGTGGTTCTGCAGTGGATTGCGGCTGTCTTCTACATCATCGTGGGCGTCGGCATCCTGCTGAGTGGGTTTGCCACCTTGAATTCAACCGTTCGTGATGAGATCACAAACATTCTCGATCAAGAGGGCATCAGCAATGTTTCCGCCGGTGCAATCACTGCAGGCGTCCTTATCTCCGGCTTCGTGTTGATCGGTATCGCGGTGATCCGAGTGATCGTTGCGATGTCCCTCGGCAAGGGCCACAACTGGGCACGCATCCTGATCACCGTGTTCGTGGTGCTGAGTCTGCTCAGTGCGATTGGAGCCCTTTTCGGTGGGCAGTGGGTGGCACTCGTCTCCATCGCCTTCGAAGTTGTCATCTTGTGGCTGCTGTGGAACGCATCTTCCTCGGCCTACATCAAGTTCAAGACGGCCGAGCGGGCAGTGGCAGCAAGCTCGTAGAGAACCGAAAGTCTGGTGAATGGGGCGTCCTTCGGGGCGCCCCATTCACGTTAGTAGCAGACTGCGTCCGTGGCGCGCGACCTGCTGATCGGCTTCGGCGCCGGTGCCTTCTCCGGAGCATTCGGTGTTGGCGGCGGAATCATCGTGGTTCCGCTTCTTGTGCTCTTGCTGCACTTCACGCAAAAGCGAGCGCAGGCCACGAGCCTGGTCATGGTCGTCCTCGCCGCGTTAGCAGGTGCCCTCACCTACGCCCTCGCCGATCAGGTGGCCTGGCTACCCGGGCTGTTCATCCTGGCCGGTGGGCTTGCTGGGTCATGGCTGGGCAGCAACCTGGTCCAGCGCACGTCGGATGTCCGTTTGCAAATCGGCTTCGGGCTGGTGTTGATCGCCGTTGCGATCCGTTTGCTGTGGCCGCAGTCCACCATCGGCGGCGCTATCCCCGATCTGACCGCTGTGGTGGCAGTCGGCTACCTCGTCGGTGGCGTTGGCATGGGTGTGTTGTCTGCCTTGTTCGGGATCGGTGGCGGAATCATTCTCATCCCGATCCTGGTGACCTTCTTTGACTTCCCGCAGCAATTGGCAGCAGGGACATCACTGGCGGTGATGGCACCGATCGCTCTCATGGGGGCTTGGCGACAGTCGCGTGACGGCGCCACCGATTGGCCAACCGGTCTTCGTTTCGGGATTGCTGCGGCACCGGGGAGTGTGCTTGGTGCCGCCATTGCAGTATCCGTCAGTGGCTTGCTCGTGCAAGCACTCTTTGCAGTCGTGCTCATCGCAGTGGGACTTCGCATGATCCGATCGGCATGGCTCGAACGTTTTTCAACGTAGGTGCATCCAAACACCCACTGCCAAGCGAAGTAGGGGTAGATACATCGCGTGGCGGCTAGGTTCACGCGAACGTGCAGTGAGGAAAAGACATGAAGAAGTCCCGTTTGAAGTCTGCAGCTGTTGCAGCAGCAGGAGCACTGGCCCTCGGTGCCGTTATCGGTGCTCCGGGTGTGCAAGCAGCCGAAGGCAATAAGTCCCTTGCCAGTGTTCTCGATGTCGGAAACGCATCGTTTGATCGCTCAAGTGGCAATTACGACATCCTGACCAAGGCCGTCGAGGCCGTGCTGGAAGCCAAGCCCGATTCCCCGGTGGCTCTCTTGGCCGATGGCGACACCGCACTCACCGTTTTCGCACCGACGGATAAGGCATTCAAGAACCTTGCTTCAGCTTTGGCTGGTCACAAGATCACCTCTGAGTCGGATGCGTTTGATGCCGTTGCTGGACTGGGAATCGACACCGTCGAGACAGTTTTGCTGTATCACGTGATTCCCGGAAGCACGATCACCTCAGCAGATGCTCTCGCCAGTAATGGCGCGGTGCTCGCTACCGCCGATGAAGGCAAGAACACGAAGGTGCTCGTCTCCGACGCTCCTTCCATTCGTCTGCGCGACTACGCACCGAAGTTCAAGAACGCGAAGGTGATCTTGGATGCGGTAGACATCAACGAAGGCAATAAGCAGATTGCCCACGGTGTTGACGCGGTGATGTTGCCGTTCGCCCCGTAATCACGCGAAACTGCAGTTCCTACGCAAGTGGCCCCTCGGTTGACGAGGGGCCACTTGCGTGCTTTATGGGAGCGGGTGACGGGAATCGAACCCGCGCTGTCAGCTTGGGAAGCTGATGTTCTGCCATTGAACTACACCCGCGTGCAGCCTGTCGGCTGGGAACCCAAGTCTAGCGAGGACACTCAAGGCCTCCTACCCTGCTCTTATGGAGCAAAACAACGTCTTGGGCGAGCCCCTCGAAGTGTGCAGCCTGGAACCGTTAACCGGCTTCTACCGCGACGGGTACACCAATACCGGTCCTGACGATCTCGGGTCGCACACTGTGTGCGCGGTAGTGACCGAGGAGTTTCTCGAGCACCAGAAGTCGGTGGGTAATGATCTCAGCACCCCACGCCCGGAGTTCGGATTCGCCGGCTTGAAGCCAGGAGATCGCTGGGGTGTGTGCGCTGGTCGGTGGTTGCAGGCCTACGACGACGGCATCAAGGCGCCGGTGGTCCTGAGGGCGACGAACCAGGCGGCGTTGTCGACCGTTCCGATGGACGCGCTCGCCGAGTGCGCCGCCGATGCACCAGATGACATCTCGGACATCACCGGCTGAAGCCTTATCGCGTGAGCCGTCCGTAGCGGTGCAGCGTCTGCGAGATCGCCTGCTCCTTCAGTAGGCGCAGTACATCGATGCGACCGAGCCCGGTGAGGGAAGCATCGTCGATGGTTACACCCGCGGTGTGCGCGGCGCGCAGGACGTCGTCGTTGGTGGGTGTCAGCAAGCGCAAGCGGATGTCTCCTGCCAGACACGACAAACGAGCTGCAAGAGCTGCATCGGACTCCGTGTCCGGGGTGCTGAATTCGATGGGGGTCCCGGTCACTTGCGATGCTGCTTTGAGCAAGGTGACGTCGTCGCCGTCCATGGAAGCCACGCGCGCGATGACCAAATCCAGCGGTCGATAGCGCAACACGTTGCTCTCACAGGCCAGGCCGGTGGGGTCGTGTTCGAGGGCGAAGTACGAACTCCACGCACTGCGGTAGTCGGCGATTGCCCTTTCGGTGTCAAGAAACTGCCCGTTCGCGTTCCCAGACTGCCCGTTCGCGTTCTCAGACTGCCCGTTCGGCGTTGAAATATTGCCCGTTCGCGTCCAACTTCCATAGGAGTTGAGGTGATCGGGGCCGCCGGGCTTGGTGCCCGCACCGACCGAGCTGCGCTTCCACCCCCCGAACGGTTGGCGCCGCACAATCGCGCCGGTGATGTGTCGGTTGATGTAGGCGTTGCCGCACTGCACGTGCTCGCGCCAGTAGTCGATTTCCTTCGGGTCGAGTGACTGAATGCCACCGGTAAGCCCGTAGATGGGTGCGTTTTGCAGTTCGACCGCGTGCGCGAGGTTGTCCGCGCGCATCAACCCGAGGACTGGGCCGAAGCATTCGGTCAAGTGAAACCAAGAACCCGGTCGCACATCTTTGCGAACGCCGGGGGTCCACGTTGTTTCGTCGATCTGCGTGGGCTCGACGAGCCAGCTTTCACCTGGTTCGAGGGAGGTGAGTGCGCGCTGCAGTGGTCCGCGCGGTGGTGCGATGAGCGGACCCATGATCGTCGACAAATCGGTGGCAGGACCCACCTTCAAGCTGCGTACTGCATCGGCGAGGCGGATGTGGAAGGTCGGATCGTCGTAGACGCTGGCTTCGATGATCGCCAGGCTCGCGGCCGAGCATTTCTGACCGGCGTGACCGAATGCGCTCTTCACCAGGTCCTTGATCGACTGATCGATATCGGCGGCGGCAGTGATGACCATCGCGTTCTTGCCGCTGGTTTCAGCGTTCATCCGGATGTCCGGCTTCCAGGACGTGAACAGATCGGCCGTTTCCAGGGAACCGGTGAGCATCACCAGATCGACGTCCTCGTGCGTGATGAGCCGCTGACCGACCTCGTTGTCCGGGGTGCAGGCGAGTTGGACGAGGTCCTCGGGAACACCGGCTTGGTGGAGCGAATCGACCAGAAGCGCACCTACTTCGCGGGCTTCGGGTGCCGGCTTGAGGATCGCGGCGCCGCCAGCGGCGATCGCGTGCACCAATCCGCTGAGCGGGATCGCGTAGGGGAAGTTCCACGGCCCGGCAACGACCGTCACCGGGTGCGGCTGCCAGGACAGGCCTTGCTTCTCGTATTGCTCATGGGCCACGGTCAAGCGCGCGGCGTATTGCACGAAGTCGATGCCCTCGCTGATTTCCGGATCGGACTCGCGGACCGTCTTGCCCATCACGTGGGCTTCGGCGGCGATGGCTTCGCCGCGACGCTCCTCGAGCGTCTCGGCGACCTGGGCGAGGACCACCCGTCGGGCCGCCCAACTCGTGCGGGCCCACTCTTCCTGCGCTCGCTTAGCGCGGGCGATCGCGGTGTCGACCTCCTCGATGGATTCCACGAGCGCCGGCGGGGTGGATATGTAGTTGTCCAGGTGGCGTTGCAGCCACTCGCGGTTGGCGGCGACGGTGAAGTCGGTATCGGGCACGTTGTGGAAGGAACCATCGACCGGAAAACGCTCCACGGGTGCGTTGCGGTTCTGGTTACGCCGACTTTGGTCGGTGATCGAGTGGCGCTGAGCGACCGAGGCTCGAAAGCGCTCGGCTTGTTCGTCCCACTGCGGGCTGCCGGGCGTGATGTCGAACAGCGCGCGCAAGAAGTTCTCCGGTGAGGAGTTCTCATCGAGCCGGCGGGAAAGGTAGGCGATCGACGCATCGCGCTCGGACGCCTCGACGATCGGCGAGTACAGCAGCAGGTTGCCGGCGTCGTTACGAACTGCTCGCGATTGCGGTGGGGCCATGCCTTCGAGCATCTCGATCTCGATTCGGTCATGCGCACCGAGCTCATCGCGCAAGGTCAGCGCCCACGCAACCTCGAACAGATTGTGGCTGGCAACTCCGATGCGCAGCGCACCGGGTGTGGCTTCGGTGAGGGCGTAATCGAGCATTGCCTTGTAGTTCGCATCGACATCGGCCTTTGTCGGATAGGGCGCGCACTGCCAGTCGTGCAGTTCGGCTTCGACCGCTTCCATCGCGAGGTTGGCACCCTTGACCAAACGGATCTTGATCCCGGTTCCGGTGCGCGCGTAACGAGCGTTCGCCCAGTTGACCAAGGTCTCCAATGCCGCGCGGGAGTCGGGAATGTACGCCTGCAACACGATGCCGGCTTCCAGATCGTCGAACTCCTCGCGATCGAGAACATCCATGAAGGAACGCAAACTCAGTTCGAGATCCCGGTATTCCTCCATGTCCAAGTTCACGAAAGTGCGCGGCTGTGAATCACGCGCGGCGCGGTACAACTCGATGAGTTGGGTTTCGATGCGAGCGAGGGAATCAGCCTCAGCGAGGACATCCAGGTTCGCGCAGATTGCCGAGATCTTCACCGAGACGTAGTCCACATCCGGGCGACGGATGCGTCCGAGAACCTTCGCGGCGCGGGCCTCAGCTTCGTCGTTGCCGAGGATTGCTTCGCCCAGGATGTTCAGGTTGATGCGAAAACCCTCACCGGTGCGCCGATCGACGTACTTGGTGAAGGTCGGCTCCTCCGCGGCGAGGATGACGTCGGCGGTGTCCTTACCGATACGCCAGTCAACGGCCTGTTCGCTCACCCAGGGCATAGCGGGTGCAACTTTGCCGAGGGTTGCCAACCCGAGGCGATCGATGCCGCCGAGGGAGGCGGGCACTCCACCGGCGGTGAGATCGTGCAAACGCTCGGCGGCTCGTTTGCGGTCGCGGATGCGCAGTACCTGGTCGGTGAGGTCGAGCAGCAGGTCGCGTCCGGCATCGTCGGCGAGCAGCCGCGCTAGCCGCTTCGAGGACGAGGCCTCGGCGCGTGAAGTATCGGCAAGCGAAGCCTCGAGTAGGGCCAGGGCACGGGCCTGCGCCTTGACGATGAGGACCTCATCGGAAGGCAATTTCGGGGTGGAAGCGGGGCGGTCGATGCTCGGAGCGCTCATAGCCCGATGCTGCTGGGCCCACGCTTGGCTGTCTTGTGCCACAGTGGCCCCGTGGCTGTCGAATTAATACAAAGCCTGCCGATCCGGAAGGTGCCCGGTGTGCGGCGGGGCGTGGGCCCCACCGCACACCTGCGACTAGTCGATTCCGACGAGGAACAGACCGAGCCCGGCAGCAAGCAGGAACAAGGAGCCACTGATGGCCAGGGCGAAGATGCCCAGGCCGACGGGTGATCCCCAGCCATGCCAGCGTTCTTGATAGTCGAACTGCCGGGGTCTGGATTGATCTTTCGATGGTTCGTTCATCACACCTTCTCGTTGTCGTGGGGACATGGGTTACATCACCATCACCATCAACACGAGGTAACTCTTTCGAGCCTCCTTCAGCCTAGCGCTACCTGGGGAGCGGCACCATGATCGAGGCTTTGCGAGTCTTTGCCGAACTGGTGGAAGGCATACCCCAGGTCATGGCCTCGGCCAAAGACACCGACGGCAGGTACGTGTTCGTGAACGCCGGATTCTGCGATCGGGTGGGCCTACCGGCTGAGCAGATCCTCGGGCTACGAGTCGATGATCTCTTCGCACCGGAGATGGCTGCGTCCTATGCCGCGCAAGATGCCGAAGTTCTGGCCACAGGAACCCCGCTGCGCGGGCAGTTGGAATTGATCGTGCGAGCAGATGGTTCCTTGGGTTGGTACGTCACGAATAAGTCAGCGCTACGCGTCGAGGAGGATGTCGTTGGCGTTGCGGTGCTATCGATCGATCTGCAATCTCAGGTGAATAGCGCGCACGCCGGGCTAGCCCAAGTGATCGCGGCGGTCCGCCGTGACATTCACGCTGGCTGGCGCGTGGCGCAGATGGCCGACGTTGCTGGATTATCGAGTCCGCAGTTGGAGCGGCTGTGCCGGCGAACTCTCGGTATTCCGCCGCAGAAGCTCTTGCAACGCTTGCGTTTGGAGCACGCGGTGCAACTCATCACGGCGACGTCGATGTCTATGGGTGATATCTCCGCCGAATGCGGCTTCTACGACCAAGCCTCATTCACCCGGCAGTTCCGGTCGGTACTCGGGCTGACGCCAGGGGCCTACCGGCGCTCGAAGTGACACTCTTTGTGCCCGAAAATGCGGGTACTCTTGAGCCGTGAATGCCATCTCGCGCGTGGTGACCAAGAAGTCCATGCACGTCCCAGATTTGGACATCGATTATTGGCTCACGCGACCTGTCGAGGAACGGCTGCAGGCACTAGTCGAACTTCGTCGAGAGGTGGAGGGGTGGACACGTGAAACTGAGCCGAGACTTCCACGAGTTGCTCGAGTGCTTCGCTCGCAATGATGTCAGGTATCTGATTGTTGGTGGCTGGGCACTCGCGGCCCATGGGCACCCTCGTTTGACCAAAGATCTTGATGTGTGGGTCTGGGCGGAATCGCCGAATGCCCGTGCACTGTTGAAGGCCCTTGATGAGTCCGGATTTGGTGAGCTGGACTTAAGTGTCGAGGACTTCACTCAGTCCGACATGGTGATCCAGTTGGGGTATCCGCCCAACAGAGTCGACCTATTGACGTCACCTACTGGTGTGGATTTCGAGACCTGCTGGCAGGACCGGCTTGAGATCGAGATGGATGGCACGCAGGTGCCCTTCATTGGACGTGAAGGCCTGAAGGCGAATAAGAGGGCGAGCGGTCGCGCGCAGGACTTGGTCGATGTTGCGATCTTGGAGGGCGACGGCGAGGGTCTCCGCTAGCCTTTCGCCGTGCTGCTGAGCGACCGCGACCTTAAGGCTGAAATCTCCGCTGGACGTGTCCAGATGGATCCGTACGACGAAGCGATGATCCAGCCGTCGAGCATCGACGTTCGTTTGGATCGTTGGTTCCGGGTCTTCGAGAACCACAAGTACCCGCACATCGATCCGTCAACCGAGCAAGAGGACCTCACCCGCCTGCTGGAGACCGAAGGCGATGAGGCGTTCATCCTGCACCCCGGTGAATTCGTACTCGGTTCCACGTACGAGGTGGTCTCGCTTCCTGACGACGTTGCCGGCCGACTCGAAGGCAAGTCCTCACTCGGCCGACTCGGTCTGCTCACGCATTCGACCGCAGGTTTCATCGACCCGGGGTTCTCCGGCCATGTGACCCTCGAGTTGTCGAACGTCGCGACGTTGCCCATCAAGCTCTACCCGGGCATGAAGATCGGCCAGTTGTGCCTGTTCCGGTTGTCCTCACCCGCGGAGCACCCGTACGGGTCGGAGAAGTACGGATCTCGCTATCAAGGTCAGCGTGGACCCACGCCGTCGCGATCCTTCGCGAATTTCCACCGCACCGACGTGTGAGGATCTAGGACGCGCGGGCCAGATCGAAGGCGATTGAAATCGCCATGGCTAATTCGTGTTCTTGGGCCGGTAGCAACTGACCAACCTTGTCGCCCAGAGTCGTGAAGTCGACAGTCGTGATGTTGTCGCATGAAATCACGCTTGCTCGATCGATTCCGTTGGCAGGACCCACTGCAACCTCGGTGGCGATACCGCGAATTCTTGATGTGATCGGCGCGATCGTCACCTTCTTCATGCGACCGACAAGCAACTCACGGGTGAGAATTACAACCGGGCGCGGCTTGTCGAGAAAAGCAATGTGAATTGGGCGCATTAGTCGTCCATCGAAAAGTGCTTGATGGCCCAATCCGTTGCCGCCAGTAGGTCGGTGTCCTCGCCGGTTGCTTCCAAAATGCGCAGGTCGCGTTCGGCGAGGTAGCGGCGCAGTTCCCGGCGGAGAGCTTCTTCGACGACGGATGCTCGGCTCGGTGCTGTTCCGTCGGCCACGAGTTGATCGAGTTCGTGAACCATGTGATCGGGCAGGCGGACGGCAATCTGCGTTGACATGAGCAAAATATACCAAGATGGGATGCGATATGCATCCCAGTCGATTTACTCGGACTTGGCCGCCTGCAACATCAGCCGTGCAATGTCGGTGACCTCGACCCCTTCGGCCTGACCGTCTTGCTGCCGGGAAGCGACGGCATCGCTCATCATCACCGAGCAGAACGGGCAAGCGACGGCAACTGTCTGCGCGCCGGTGGCGATGGCTTCGTCGGCACGGGTCTTGTTGACCGCCGTTCCGATTTTCTCCTCCATCCACATGCGCGCTCCACCGGCACCGCAGCAGAACGATTGCTTGCCGTGGCGGGGCATCTCGGTGAGCGATGCACCGGTATCGACAATGAGTTCGCGCGGCGGGGTGATGACGTCGTTGTGGCGTCCTAGGTAGCACGGATCGTGGTAAGTGACCGAGCGGTCGACCGGCTTAACGGTCTTGAGCTTGCCATCGTCCACGAGTTTGTTGAGCAGTTCGGTGTGGTGCACCACCTCGTAGTGGCCGCCCATCTGTGGGTACTCCCGTCCCAGGGTGTTCAGGCAGTGCGGGCAGGTGACGACGATCCGCTTGGACTTGATCTCGTTCAGCACCTCCACGTTTTGCATCGCCTGCATCTGAAAGAGGAACTCATTGCCGGCGCGGCGTGCAGGATCACCGTTACACGTCTCACCTTCACCGAGCACCATGAATTCCACGCCAGCCATGGTCAACAGCTCGGCAACGGCCTTGGTGGTTTGCTTCGCGCGATCCTCGTAGGCACCGGCGCAGCCGACCCAGAACAGGTACTCGACGTCGTCGGGGATGGCGTCCTCGCCCTCCATGCCGAAAACGCGGACCGGGAAATCGACCTCTTCGATCCAGGCATTGCGATCAGAGGAGTTCATGCCCCACGGGTTGCCCTTGGTTTCGATGTTCTTGAACAGACCGTTGAGCTCGTTGGGGAATTCGCTCGCCATCAATACCTGATAGCGGCGCATGTCCACGATGTGATCCACATGCGCGATGTCCACCGGGCACTGCTGAACGCAGGCTCCGCAGGTGGTGCAACTCCACAACACGTCCGGGCTCATCACACCGCCGGATGCCTGCGCCCACGGATCGCCTTCACCCTCGGCGATGAGTTGCCGTTCGGCAATACCGAGAACGTCTTCGTGCACGTCTGCTCGTGCATCGGCGGACGCCTTCAACCACGGCGCGGCGGCATGGGATTGCTCGCGCAGCGCGAGGGTCAAAAGTTTCGGGCTTAGTGGCTTTTCGGTGTTCCAGGCCGGGCATTGGCTTTGGCAGCGTCCGCATTCGGTGCAGGTGTTGACATCGAGCAACGCTTTCCACGTCATATCCCCGATGGTGCCGACGCCCAAGCTGGCGTCGTCGTCGAGATCGTCAATGTTCTCGAAATCGATTGGTTCGCCCTTGATTGAGATGGGAAGTAGCGGGCCCAGTGCGGGCTTGCCGTCGGCATTGCGCTGGAACCACACGTTGAAGAACGCGAGGAAGCGGTGCCAGGCAACGCCCATAGTCGGTTGCACAGCAACGGTGATCAGCCACGCAAGAGAGACCGCAATCTTGACGAACGCCATGATCACGATGCCCGTCTCGAGGGCACTGATGGATAGCCCGGTGAGTGACGAGCCGATCCAGGCGGTGAACGGGAAGTTCGCGGCGGTAGCCCACGTTTC
Organism: Candidatus Nanopelagicales bacterium; assembly: GCA_036007925.1. Lineage (GTDB taxonomy): Bacteria > Actinomycetota > Actinomycetes > S36-B12 > S36-B12 > S36-B12. The sequence goes on along the minus strand of DASYOJ010000119.1, from coordinate 26,149 downwards.
GCCCTGTTCGGTACCGAGCGCGTATTCCATTGCGCGCAGTGAGATGACAGCGATACCGACGAGCAGGATGGTGATCTCGACGTAGTAGGCCTGCCACATCGTCGAACCGAAGAAGCGTGACTTGCGTCCCTGGGAGCTTGGCAGCTGACGCAGACGAGTGATGATCAAGAACAGGATCGAGATCACCATCAACCACGCAAGACCTTCGACCAACCAGTTGAAGGGTGGGAAGTGACCGATGATCGGCAGCGCGAAGTCGGGGTTGAGCAACTGCCCGTACGCGGTGATGAGTGTGAGGAACAAGACGCCGAAGGCGACGAGCACGATCCAGTGCGCACCGGCGACGATCGCACCGACGGGCTGCTGCTTCAGGCGGCTGGCAAGGAGCACTTCGCGCAGCAGGGTGGCGGTGCGCTGGCCTGGGTTATCGCTGCGACTCACCGGCTGACCGCCCCGGTAGGTGCGCACCATCCCCGCGAGCGTGCGGAAGAAGAGCGCGAAGGCGACGATTGTGGCGATCGCAGCCACGATGATGATGGGTGTTTGAACTGCTGAGGGCACCTGAGCACGCTACTAGATTTGCCGCGGATCACATGGGCTAGCGGACTCCCGAGGAGGTGGGCATGCAGCCTCCGTCACCTGGAGGGAATGTGCACAAAGCCGCCGACCCGCACGAAGCCCGACTGCGACTGCCGGCCGGTGCGGTGCGGATGTCCGTCCCTACCGCCCGCGGCCCGTTAGCCGCTACTGCCGTCGGTATGGACGCAGCGGCCGAATGGTTCTGCTTCGTGCCGGGGTACCTGTCGAGCAAAGAGGACTTCTATGGGGTGATGTCGCTGCTTGCCGAGCAGGGGCGAGGCGCCGTGGCGTTCGACCTTCGCGGGCAGCGCGAATCGAGTTCGGCGAAGATTCCGCAGGACTGTTCCCTGGAGGCGATGGCTGCAGATTGTTGTGCGGTGGCCGAGCAGGTGCGATCTCGATGGTCGTTGGGGCCGGGCCATCTCGTCGGCCACTCCCTCGGGGGCCTGATCGCCCAACAGGCAGCTGGGGAGTGCGATTGGTCCTCGATCACGCTCCTATGTTCAGGCCCGGCGGCGCTGCCGGCGCACCGCGCCGGTGTGTTCCCGTTGATCCGTCGCTTTCTCCCACGGGTGGACCGCGACGCCCTGTGGGAGCGCAAACTCGGCCTCGAACGTGCGGCCGGCGCACCCGAAGTGGCCCCGGCCGTGGCTGAATTCGAGCGAACTCGGTGGCGCGATTACGACTCCGTCGCCCTCGATGAAGGCGCCCGCATCCTGCTGGAAACCGGCGCAATCGAGCCCCCGGAGCCCTGTCCACCCGTTCGGGTGGTGTGGGGTGCGAACGACGACGGCTGGCCGGTCGAGCAGCAGCGCGCGCTCGCCGCCCGATGGGACGGGCGGACGGTCGAACTACCCGGGGTAGGCCATCAGCCCCAATTGGAGGATGCGCCGGCGTTGGTGAATGTCCTGCTCGGCGGTTGATCGAGCGGGCTCCGGGTTTCGAAAGACCCGGATTTGTGGGGTTTCGCCTAGACGCGAGATGACCGGCTTGTTAAATGTTCGAAACTCACTTTTCACGACGCGGATCCGGCCCTAGGGTTGGGATACCACTAGGAGGCAAACCCATGAAATTCATGATCATCAACCGTCGTCACGGCGACGTGAAGTACGACCATTCCGGCGGCGAGGCGGGCTACCGCTCCGACGAATTGAAGAAGGCGATGGCTGCGGGCGAGATCGAGGCGGCCTACGTGCTGCTGAGTGGCGGTCACGTCTACGTGATCAACGCCGACTCGAGTTACGAACTCGCTGGCTGGGTCCGTGGTAATCCGCTTTTCGACGGCTCGGAGACCGAGATCCTGCCGATCGAGGACGCCACGGTGTTCCTCGACGCCTGGGCCAAGCACGTCGGCTAACCGATCCACGCGAACACCCCTGGCGATCGCACATGATCGTCGGGGGTGTTGTGGTGAACAAAAATGACCTTCCTCAAGCCCACCGATCCCGCGCTGGAGCACTTCGGCCATGCGCGTAGCCGGTCGACGGGTCATCACACCGACAAGCACCGCTCGATCTTGCGGACCTTGTCTCACGGAAGCCACGTAGCCGTCGCCGATGTCGCGGACGCGGTAGCCGAAGATGAGCGAGCAACGCACGATTTCCTCGAGGAATTGCACCAGCAGGGCCTGATCCAGTTCACGCGCGATGAGAGCGGCCGCATCAAGTCCGCGATCGCCGGGCCACACCTCGCTGACCGGGACCCATCCCAGTGGTCCATCGACGAGATCCACGATCGGGAGCGCTCGAGCTACCTCAAGACGATCCTGGTGCTCGCGCCCGCAGTGGTCATCGCCCAGGTCGCCTCAATCCTGTATGCGAACTGGCTCGGCCAATCCGCCTTCGGCTACTTCTCGCTGATCGCGGGCACCGCGATGGCGTTGGCCTACGTGCCCCACTTGGGAATGGCCACATCGCTCGGTCGATTCCAAACCGTCTACCAGCAGCAGAATGATTTCAGCAAAGTACGCGGCTTGATCATTGCCTCGAGTGCCGTGACCATCGCGATCAGCATCCTGATCGCGATCTTGGCCCTGGGCCTTGCGTTCTTGGACCGCGATGCCGGAGACGACTTCCGAGCAGTGGTCCTCGGCGGTGTGTTCGCCGGCATCTTGGGGATGAGTCAACTGTGGGGCTCATTCCTGGTGAACCTGGCGCGCCCGGCGTGGAGTGCGTTCCCGGGGCAACTCGTCGCACCGCTGTTGTCCATGGCCGTCGCGGGGATCGTGGTCGCCTTCGCGAACTCGCTGACCACCGGCGATCTGATGCTCGTGCTCGTCGGAACCACTCTGCTGGCTTTGTTCCTGCAGTGGTTCGGGATGCGAGGCGGACTACCGAAGGGTTTCCGATCCAGCATCGGCGTCGACATGGCCGATTGGAAGACCTGGGTCAAGTCGGGGCCGCCGGTGCTATTGATGTCGGCGCTGGTGATCTTGCTGTACCGCGCGGACCTCTATGCACTCGCCATCTTTAAGGGAAGCGACACGGTGGCGGCCTACTCCGCCGCGATCACCGTCGCGGAGATCCTGGGCAATCTGCCTTCGGCCGCTTACGCGGGCGCTGTTCCGTTCTTCGCGCCGTTCTTCGCGGTCGGCCGAGTGGACCTGGTGCAGTACGTAGTCCGCAACTACTTCCGGCTCATCTTGATACCCGCGATCGTGGTGGTGGTAGTGCTGTTGATCGCCGCCGGACCGATCTTGCGTTTGTACGGCGAGGGTTTCGCCGACGCCCGCGCACCTCTGGCCATCTTGTTGGCGGCCCAGTTCGTCTCGCTGGCCTTCGGCCCGAGCGGCTACCTGCTGATCATGACCGGGCGCGGGAGAGACGTTAGCGTCATCTACGGCGGGCAGATATTCCTGGACGTTGCACTGTTGATCGTGCTGGTGCCCGCATTCGACATGATCGGTGCGGCGTTCTCGACCCTGATAAGCATGATCGTTGCCCAGAGCGCCATGTGGTGGTGGGTCAAGCGCAAGTTGCATGTTGATTCCGGTTTCTGGACCTACTTCCTGAAGCGACCGGTGATCGCGACGGATCCCGGGAAGGCCGGGAATACCGGGAAGACATCGTGAGCGCCGACCTCGCCCGCGAGACACTCACCGATGTGCTCGGTGCGACTCTCCTCGGTTTGGGCTACGACGACGTCGACATCACTGACACCACGTTGCTGGTGGCTGACCTGCAGTTGTCTTCCGTGGACATCGTGCACGTTCTCGCCACCACCGAGGATCGGTTGGATGTCGTCTTGGAACTAGAGGCGCTGTTGGAAGCTGACGGCAAGGCGCGATCGGATCTCAGCGTCGCCGAAATCGTCGATGCGCTGGCCGCCGCGCCATCGCGGCCGTAGCAGGGAACGGCCATGCGGATCACCGTGCTGACCGTCGGCACCAACGGTGATGTCGAGCCGATGATCGCGTTGGCCACCGGGCTGGTCGAGCAAGGCGTGGACATTCGCATGGCTACGCACATGAACTACCGCGCATCGTGCATCGAGCGCGGCATGAGCTTCTACCCGATGCCGGGCGACACTCGAGCCTTCTACGAAACCGACGAGGGTCGAGCATTTCGTGAGCCGGGCCGGGGCATTCGCTCCATCGCGGGCTTCTACGGCAAGGCGCTTCCGTATTTCACCGCGCAACTCGCGCGCGCGATCACGTATTGCATCGACTCCTCGGACAAGGTGATCTTGGACTACTCGATGGCGTGGGCTGCGCCTTTCGCCCATCAGCGGCACATCCCAGCCGCGGTCGCCTCGATCTTCCCCTCACTGCCAACGCGCACCCTTCCTCCGCTGTGGCAGCCGGGTTGGTCCCGGTTCGGACCCGTGGGGCAGCGTTTCGGTCACTGGGCTGTTGATGCGCTGAATCGGCTGGGCTCGGGTCCGATGGTGCAGATCATGGGCGCGGAGGCCGAACGTCTTGGGCTGCCGATTCAATCCAGCAGGCAGAGCCTTCGACGCTTGCGCGCACTGCCCACTGTGGTGGGTGTCAGCCCGGCGGTGATTCCGCAACCACCGGACTGGCCACAGCAGGCGCGAGTGGTCGGCTACTGGCGGTTGCCCGCTGATGGATCCTGGCAACCGCCGCATGAGGTGAGGCAGTTCCTCGAAGGAGGAGATGCGCCGATCGCGGTCGGATTCTCCAGCGTGGTCGCTCCCGATCCGCGGGCGTTGGCGCGCACCGTGGTCGAGGCGGCCCGTCGGGCCGGTCAACGAGTCCTGCTGTTGAGTGGATGGGGTGCCTTCGATCCGGATTCGGTCCGTGGTGATGATGTCTTGGTGGTGGACCGACTCCCGCATGACTGGCTGCTGCCGCGGGTACGGGCGTTCGTTCACCACGGCGGGGTGGGATCCAGCGCTGCCGCCTACCGCGCCGGCGTTCCGCAGGTAGTGGTTCCGTTCTGTCTGGATCAACCCTTCTGGGGATATCGCGCACTGGCCTTGGGGGTAGCTCCGGCATCGCTCCCGATCCAGGAACTGAAGGTCGAATCGCTGGCTCGGGCGATCGGCAATGCCGTGGATGAACCCCGTTACCGCACCCGCGCGCAGGACCTCGCCGAATCCATCGCCCACGACGACGGAGTCCGCACCGGGGCCGACTTCCTCATCGACCATCTGCTGGGAAGCAGGGCGGTCGCGTGATCACCGTTGCGCTACGCGTTCCCGATTCGCCGCCGGGGGACGTCATCCGAATCCAGGAGTGGGTGCGCTCGTGCTCGTCGGCAGAGGTGACACCGGGCCTCGATCTGGCGAACACCGCGATCCGTGATCGCCTCATCGACATCCGATTGATGAGCAAGCAGTGCGATCGCTTCGTTCTCCGAGTGACGCCATCGCAGTGGACACAGATTCAGCCAGAGGCTGCTCCGGGCGTGAGCGTGATCGTGAGCGATTCGTGGGCTGATCCTGTTGACGATTGGATGTCGATCCGCGAGCAACTCGCTTCGACTGGTGCGCAGGCATGGCTCGAAGTCACCGATGCGCAGCGCATCGTCGAGTTGTTCGCGAGCGACGATCACGTGGTTGTGCGCGGGTCGGAATCCGGCGGAGCGATCGGATCGACATCTACCGCGATCCTCCTACAGCAAGCGCGCAAAGTAGGGGCACGTGAGGTGCTCGCCTTCGGTGCGATCAGTCCGTCCATTGCCGCAGCACTGCGAACTGCAGGTGCTGCTGGTGTGGTGTTGCGCGATGAGTTGGTGTTGACAAGCCAAGCGCGGATCACCGGGCTACGCAGTACCGTGCGCGACCTTGATGGAACCGAAGCGGTGGCGCTCGGACCAGCAGACAGGCAAGTGCGTTTCCTGCTGCGGGGAAACCTGCCCGTTGCCCAGGAGGTCCAAGCATCGCTGGTGGCGGATTTCGATCGTGGAAGTGAGGACTTGCCGTGGGGTTGGCGGGATGTTTTCTCCGATCTCATTCCCGTGGGTCAGGGGCTGGCGATCGCGTGGCAGAACGTCGATCGGCCGCTATCTACGGTGCTGTCGGGCTACCGGCTCGATCCCGAAGCGGCGCTTGCGGCGCGCGCCGAGAGTCTGCTCGGAAGTGGTTCGCCGCTGTGCGGGGAACTAGGCCTTGGGGCACCGCTCGTTCAAGGGCCGATGACCAGAGTCAGCGATGTCCCGGGATTCGCGAGTGCGGTGGCGCAGGAAGGTGCGTTGCCGCTCGTGGCCCTTGCTCTCAAGCGGGGCCCGGCAGCAAATGACGTACTCAGCGAGACGAGCGCGGAACTCGCCGATCGCGCGTGGGGTGTTGGCATGCTCGGCTTCGCGCCGCAGGACATCTGGCAGCCGCAACATGAAGCGGTGCTGCGTACCCGGCCTTCGGTTGCGGTGGTTGCCGGCGCCCGCCCCGATCAGGTGCTCGATCTCGAATCGCACGGGATCATCACCTATGCGCACGCTCCAACTGCACGGATCGTGTCTTTGCTGTGGAAAGCGGGGGTTCGACGCTTCGTCCTCGAAGGGTACGAGTGCGGCGGCCATGTCGGCCCGCTCTCGAGTGCGGTCTTGTGGCAGTCGGCGCTCCATGAGATCGCCGATCTACTCCGAGCAGATGAGTCCGCGCAGGCCTCGGTCTTCCTTGCAGGGGGCATCCACGATTCGGTGAGTTCGGCGGCGGCTGCCACGCTCGCATCCTGGGAACTCGGCGGCCTCCTCGATCGAGTGTCCGTCGGCTTGCTGATGGGAACCGCGTACTTGTTCACTGAGGAAGCGGTCAGCAGTGGGGCGATTCCTCAATTGTTCCAAGATGTTGCGTTGTCGTGCGATCGCACGAGCACGGTCACCACCGCGGTGGGCCACTCCACGCGAGTTGCGATGAGCGGTTTCGTTTCGGAGTTCGAAGCACGAGCTCGCGAACTGACCGGTGTGGATCCGGAAACCCGATCGAGTCACCTCGAAGCCCTCACCCTCGGACGGCTGCGCATGGCAAGCCGCGCCGAGATCCGTGAGGGGGAGGCGGTTGTCTCGGTCGACCGCGATCGGCAGTTGCGTGAAGGCATGTACATGCTCGGGGATGTTGCGACGATGCACGCGCACGTGACCAACATCGCTGCGCTGCACGAAGACGTCCTAGCCGGAGGCCGGGAGGTGATCGATGCGACCTGGGATACGAAAGCGCCACATCGCGCAGATGCCATCAAGTCGGTCCCGGTGGCCATCGTCGGGATGTCCGTCGTAGCTCCCGATTCCAGTGATCTTGCTGGTTTCTGGGACACCGTGGTGCAGCAGCGGGTGGCCACTCGACCGATTCCCCCCGAGCGATTCGATCCAGCGCGGGTACTCGATCCTGATCCGGCAGCCCCGGATCCGACGGTGGCCGTTCATGGCGGCTTCATCGATCCGATCCCCTTCGACCCCATGCGCTTTGGCACCCCGCCCACGGCCCTTGCGCACATCGAACCGGCACAGTTGATCGCCCTGGAGGTAACACGTCGAGCCTTGGCCGACGCCGGGTTCGACGCCAGTCGCGTCGATCGATCCCGAGTCGGGGTGATCGTCGGAATGTCCTCGAGCAGTGGCGATATCGGCGAGGGGTACGCCGCACGGGCGATGCTTTCCAGTGTCAGTGCAGCCGTGGAGGAACAAGCATGGAGCAGACTCCCGAGTTGGACCGAAGAGTCCTTCCCCGGCTTCTTGAACAACGTAACGACCGGACGCATCGCCAACCGCTTCGACTTCAAGGGGCCGAATCACACCGTCGATTCGGCGTGCGCATCGTCCTTAGCTGCGGTCGAGGCTGCTATCCGTGAGTTGGAAACCGGTCGGACCGATGTCGTCATCACCGGCGGCGCGGATACCGCGATGGCGCCGCGCGTGTACTTGTCGTTTGCCGCAAGCCACGCGTTGTCACCGAGAGATCGAGCCCATGTGTTCGATGAGTCCGCTGATGGCATCGTGATCGGCGAAGCGGTGGGAATTCTCGTGCTCAAGCGCCTCGAGGACGCCAGGCGAGATGGGGATCGCATCTACGCGGTCATCCGCGGTAGTGGCTCGAGTTCGGATGGTCGCGGCTTGAGCCTGACTGCTCCACAAAGCTCCGGTCAGCAACTCGCGCTGCGCCGTGCCTATGACAGTTGCGATGTCGAGCCTGCACAGGTGGGGCTCTATGAAGCGCACGGCACCGGGACGGTTGTCGGTGATCGAACGGAGATCACCACGATCAGTGAGGTTCGTGGGTTGTCGTCCACATCGTGTTCGGTCGGTTCGATCAAGGCACAGATGGGTCACGCGAAGGCTGGTGCCGGGGTGCTGGGCCTGATGAAGGCGGCCATGGCCTTGCATCACGGGGTACGACCAGGGCAGCCGAGCGTCCAGGCACCTATCGACTCGCTTCGGGACGAGGCCGGCTCGGTGGTCCTGTACGACAAGTCCGTGCCGTGGCTCGATCCGGCGCGCTTCGCCGCGGTCAGCGCCTTTGGTTTCGGTGGAACCAACACCCACGTGGTCTTGGAATCAGCTGATGGCGCGGCTGTCGGTGCACAGCGCTGGCCAGCCGAGTTGCTGGTGATCGGAGCCAGTACGCCGAGTGATGCCGCGCAGCAGGCCGAACGGTTGGCGGCGGAGTTGGAGATCCGCGGCAGCATTCCTCGAAACGTCGCCCACGGTGCGGCGCGCGCTGCGAGTGGGCCGTGGCGCTTCGCGCTCGTGATGCTCGATCCGCTCGATGCGGCAGGGCAACTGCGCGAATGTGCAACCCGATGGAAGGAAGACGACTACAGCGACCTCGTCGAGGTGACCACACCTCCGAACGTCGCCGAGATCTTCCCGGGACAGGCCGCGCAACGGATCAATAGCCTGCGCGAGGCCTCGGTCTATCTTCCGGACCTTCGCCGGACACTTGCGCTGGTCGATGCGCTTATCGGTGATGAACTGCCCTACAACCTCATCGAAACCATCTATCCGTTCCGCGCGCGATCCGATCACGAGGCCGACGCGCAGCGCTCCAGGATCGCCGATACCCGGATGGCGCAAAGCGCCCTCGCTGCGCTCGGCATGGGCTTGGCGGACTTGCTGGACTCGTTGGGTGTTCGTCCAACGGTTGCCTTCGGTCATTCCTACGGCGAGTTCATGGCGCTGCACCGTGCTGGAGTCTTGGGTCGCGAGGACCTGGTCGATCTAACGCGCGTGCGCGGCGCCGCAATGGCCGCGAGCGACGACGGCCGCGGCACAATGGCGGCCCTTGAGATCGATGCAGACACGGCCGCCGAATTGGTGTCAGGAACTGAAGCGACGGTGGCGTGCTTCAACGCCCCCCGCCAAATGGTGGTCTCCGGAGCCCGCGCTGATGTCGAGGACATTGCGCGTCGTGCGTCGGACACTGGAGCATCGGCGGTGGTCCTTCCCGTTGGCGGTGCCTTCCATTCGGCATTGATGACCGATGCGATCGGCCCGTTGACGGGCGCAATCGCCGGCTATCGGCTCGCCCCTCCGTCGATCACGGTCATCGGTAATGCCGATGGTGCGTCGTACCCGGCGAGCGTCGAAGAGATTCGCCAGCGGATGTCCGACCACCTGATGCAGCCGGTGAGATTCGTGGAGCAAGTCCAACGGGCGGTCGAGGCAGGGGTATCGGTCTTCGTCGAAATGGGGCCCGGTTCGACTGCGTCGTCGTTGATCACACAGATCGATCCGAACGCCCGCGTCGTGCCGCTGGAACGACCCGGGCGCCCGATGTCCGGTGTCCTCGATGCGATCGGCGAGTTGTGGACGCTCGGTGCGGTGGACAGCGTGCAGGCACTGTTCGAGGGTCGACTCCCGGTGCCCGGTGAAGACGCGCTGCGTGGCACCGACGACACCACCTGGTTCGTCGATGGTGGAGGCGTACGTCGCGGTCGGATGGATGGCGATTACGACGGCCGGGAGCCGATGCTGACGGCGCAGACCGCCGGGCAGGTGCTTGCAGCGACGAACATCGGCTCTAGCGATGCGGTCGTGGAGTTCCAGCGCACGATGCAAGACTTCCTGCGGGTTCACGAGCAGGTGATGGACCAGGCCCTCGGCCAGACATCCGGCGGTGTTCGCCGCCCACGCATCACTCCACCCACGCCGCGGCTCACTCCCGGGGTTGCGCAGCGTGAGGTTCTCGTGGAGCCCAAGCGCGATGAGCCGGTTGCCGCCGCGTCGATGCCGGACTCGAGCGCTCCTGCCGACATCCAGGAAGTCCTCGTAGCACTCATCAGCGATCGCACCGGGTTCGATCCGGGTGTGATCGGAGCGGACATGGACCTGGAATCCGAACTCGGGGTGGATTCCATCAAGCGCGTGGAGATCTTGTCCATGCTGCGTGAACGGCTGGGCATCGAGCGGCGCGAGGGCGTGGACTTGAGTCGGTTGCGCACCGTTCGCGAGATCGTCGTAGCTCTGCAAGAAGACGGCAGCGAAGCACGAGCATCTTCCGGCGATGAAGTGGAGGTTCCTCGTCGGGTGCGCACGTGGGTCGACGTGCCGGTGGTCGCTGGCGAAGCGTTCTGTACCAGCGAGGTACACGCTGACGATCACAGCAAGGCCGCAGCCGTGCTCATCGAATCGGCGATGGACGCCCTCTCCCGGTGGCAAACCTCGCCGTCCGACCTGTCGGTGATCGAAGGGGCGGTAGGCCCGGTGCGGACTGTCGCCGCCGCCGCCCGCTGTGTAGCCGCAGAGCGAGGCGAGAATGCGACCACCAGACTCCGCATTTCCGAGGAGACGGGGCTTCGTTCGATCGACATGCGCCTCGCCGAGCAGGTGGTGAGTGACGTCGACCTGTCGGTGCTTCGGGGGAACGTAGTGCTTGCCTTCGGCGGCGCTCGGGGCATCACACGTGCCGCAGTGGAAGCCCTGCCGGATTGCACCGTGATCGTGGTCGGCAGATCGGCTGCGGAATGGGAGTTGCCCGAGGGTTGGCAAGCGCTGCCGGCGGATGTCCGCGATATCGCGCAAGTCGATTCGGTGATCGATGCGGTGCTAACCGAGCACGGTCGCATTGACGGCGTTGTCTTCGGATCGGGAATCGTGCGGGATGCACCGCTGGTCGAACTCGACCTCACCGATGCTCGCGCGGTGATCGAGACCAAGGTGCTCGGCCTGGACAACGTATGCCGGTCCCTGGCACGGGCGGAGAATATTCCGTCCTGGATGGTGGTTTTCGGCAGCGTGACGGGAGCCTTCGGTAACCCCGCGCAGTCCGCGTACGCAGCGGCCAATGAGGCCATGACTGTCCTTGCCGCCAGTTGGGCCGAGCGTTGGCCTGTAACGGGAGTGCGCGCCATCCAATGGGGACCGTGGTTCGGAACCGGCCTGCAGGGCATGGTCAGCGAAGTCGTCGCTGATCTACTGCGCGAGCGCGGGATCCATGTCATCGAGCCGACAGTTGGAGCGCGTGCTTTCGTTATCGAGGCGGCATCGGCTGCAGTGGATCCGGGTTTCGTCGACATCGTGATCGGAGACGGGCCGTGGACGAGATGACGAATCCGCACACCACGACGAGCGTTGTGGGCATGGCTGCGACCTTCCCCGGTGCGCCGGACCTCGACCGGCTTTGGTCGGTGCTCGTCGGAGGAGTGCCGCAGACGTCCCAGGCGCCCACCCTCCGCGCGGAAAGCGCGGGTCCGCGATTCGGCGGGTTCGCACCGTTGGTCATGGATCGCGAATCGCTCCCGGCGCCGTCGGTACTGCGCGTGGGTGAGCCGTGGCACTTGATAGCGGTCGATGTGGCACGTCGGGCGGTTCGCGATGCGGGCCTGGACGAGCAGTTGCGGCGCTCGTGCGCTGTGCTGGTCGGCACTTCCACCCTGTTGGGCCGTCCGCAACAAGCATGGGCCCACGGTCACCAGATGGACAGCGATCTGGTGACCTCGATTCACCCCAATCTGCTGGCCGGACGGATCGCGTCGGAGTTGGATCTGCACGGTCCGCAGCAGGTGGTGGATGCTGCGTGCTCTTCGGCCGTGGCTGCCGTGGAGACCGGCCGGCTGATGCTGGCCGCGGGTACGGTCGATGCGGTTTTGGTGGGTGCGGTCGGACCGTGGTTGGACCGCGGTGTCCAAGAGTCCTTCGCGGCCGTGGACATGTTGGCGGATGATGAATGCCGTCCCTTCATGTCCGATGCCGTGGGCACTCTCATCGGTGAAGGTGTTGGTTTCCTCGTCCTCAAGCGCACGACGGACATCCGTGCGGGTGAGTCATACGCCGACATCCGCGCGGTCGGTCAATCCAGCGACGGGCGCAGCTTGGGTTTGTTGACTTCTCGGCCCGAGGGCTTGGCCAGTGCGATCGAGCAAGCCTGGCGCATCGGCGGACTCGGGCCCGACGACATCTCCGCAGTCGAGGCTCACGCCATCGGAACGGACATCGGTGATCGTTCCGAGTGGCGAACGCTGGAGCGGTTACGCGGCGAGCAACCCTGGCTCGTGGGTTCGGTGAAGGGGCTTTTGGGTCACGCCCTGGCCGCTGGCGGCATGGGCGGATTGATGAAGGCCATCTTGAGCGTGCACTACGGGGTGATCACCCCGTCAGTCGGAACCGGACCCCGGCGTCGCATCGAGATGAACAGCGAGCAGGTCGCGGCCACCACCCTCACGCCCGTGCCCCTACGCAGTGGCGTGCGGCGCATGGGCGTCAACACCGTCGCCTTCGGTGGAGCGAATTCGCATGTGGTCATCGAAGAGTCGCGACGCGAATCCCGACCCGCTCCAGCCCACTGGCCGGTCGAAGTACTTCTGTTCGGCGGCTCGGATCTCGAAACGCTTCGCCAGTCACTGAGCGCGGCTCGAGACGAACTTCTCGACGGCGTGCAGTTGTCGACTGTCGCGTCGAAGCGTCCGGCGTTGAATTCCGAGCATCGGGCCGGCTTGGTAGCTGCGTCGGCTGATGAGGCAGTGGCCCGGATCGATCGGATCATTACCGCGATCAATGGCGGGAAGGACCGACTCCGCAGCCCCGACGGCACCGTCTTGGGGGTACCAGTCGAGCATCCGAAGGTGGGTTTCCTTTGTCCCGGGGAGGGTTCCCAGCGTCCGGGCATGTTCCAGGACCTCGCAGCCTGCCTGCCATCGGTGGAGGATTGGTTCGTCGAACTCGATTCCACTCTGGTTGCGTCGGACGTGCAGCCGATGACCACCAAGATGTGGTCGCAACCGCTGGCACCCACCGATCCGTCGGAACTATCGGGCGTGTTCGGTGGGACGCAGAGCCTCGCCGTTTCGAGCGTGGCATCCGCAGACACCCTCGCCCGGCTAGGAGTAGCGCCATCGGCGGTGCTCGGCCAATCGAGTGGGGAATTCGCCGCCGGTGTGATCAGCGGTGCGGTCAGCGGAATGCGCACCGATGCGTTGATGCCCGCGATCGCGCGGGTTACCGAAGTCCAAGTTGCCGCTGCCGAGAGATTCCCGCTGCCGCCCGGTGCCACATTCGCCATCAATGGTCGAGCGGTTGAAGACGTCCGCAGCGTGGTCGAACAGACACCCACGGCCGTCATCACGAACATAAACGCACCGAACGTCTGCGTGGTCTGGGTTGCCGACGAGCATCGAGAGGAATTCCTGGCCGCAGTGCGCGCTCCGGGGACACTGATCGGGGAACTACCGTTCACGTTGGCCTACCACACCGAAGCGTTCACCCCTCGCGCCGAGATGATGCGCGAGGCGTACCAGGACATCGACGTCCGCCGTGCGCGACTCCCCTGGTACTCGTGTTCCACCCGGGAACGGGTCGACGCCGATGCCGACTCAATCCGTGATCTGCTCGCAGAGCAATGGTGGAAGCCAGTCGACTTCGCCGCGACGGTCGCCCGGATGGTCGAAGAACAGGCATTGACGTGCCTCGTGGAAGTAGGCCCGGGCACGATGCTCAGCGCATGTTCCACCGACGTGTTGCGTGGAACGGGTGTTCTTGTTCTATCCATGGACTCTGCGGCCGGGACACTCACCACCTCCCTGCGTACGCTCGCGGCGCTGTGGATCCACGGCCTGGATGTCGATGTCACGTGGCTGCACCGCATCCGCGGCGCTCTCGGGGACCGGATCGAAGACCCGGTGGACCTGCTGGAGTTGGAGCCAAGCATCGGGGAACCGATCGCGCGCCGCGCGAGTTCCGGTGATCACGCCCATGCATTGGAGACCCATCTGACGCTCATGCGTCAGTTCGTTCAGGCCCAGGAGACAGTGATGGGATCGGCGGCCGTGCGTGCGATCGTCGGGGAGGAGTTGTTCGAAGAGAGCCGCAGCGATCGCGAATGGATACTCGGTGAGTGCGTGGAGCGCACGGCTCATTCATCGACGCACATCAAGGTCTTCCGTTCCGATACCGATCCCGCCGTCGCCCACCACGCGATCGGTGGTGTGGTCTCACAGCGCGATTCGTCATTGACACCGTTGGCAGTGGTCCCCTTCACCGCGAGCATGGAGATGGTGGCCCAAGCAGCCCGCGATCTTGTGGGTGATCACCTGGTCTGCACGCAGGTGCGCAACATGCGCGCTCACCGCTGGGTCGCCCTCGATGCAGGTGAGGCCACCGTCCGAATCGAAGCGACGCAATCCGGGGAAGATCTCGTGGACGTTCGGGTGGTGGTGATCCGCGATCCGCATATCGCACCGGCGGATCCCTCGGATGCCGGTCCGGAGTACGTGGCCTTCGAAGCGCAGGTGGTGCTCGCCGATCGCTATCTGCCAGCGCCCCCGGGAGCTTCGGATGATTGGTCCGAAGGCCCGGCGCGGGGTCTGTACTCCGGCCTCTTCCACGGCCCGGCCTTCCGGGCCGTGGAAGTGGTGGACGAGGTGACAGGGGATCGTGTGAGGGCCCGGGGACGTCGTCGTCGGGTGGATCTGCACCCCGATTACTCACTGCGTCCCCGCATGGAGATGGATCCGTTCCTTGCCGATACCTGCGGCCAGCTCGTGTCCTTTTGGGCCAACGAGCACAACGCACAGACCGTGGGCGCATTCCCCTACTTCGCGGAGGCGTACGAGGTCTACGGTCCGCTGATCCCTGAGGGCACACCCGTTCGGTTCGAGGTGCGTATCCGCGAAAGCGACGATGTCGGCACGTGCGCGGACATCGACATCATCGATGGATCCGGAAGCGTTGTGGCCCGATTCGTTGGTCTACGGCAACGGGTCTTCGCGTTCCCGACCCGTTTCTTGATGTACCTGTTGAATCCGGCACGCGAGATGCTCAGCGTCGATTGGCCGGTGGGGCCACCTCCGGTCACGTTGCGGGCCATCACCGAGGTGCAACCGGACTTCCTGGTTTCGGGGTACGGGATCTGGTCGCGTGTCCTTGCGCACGTATCACTGACCGCCGGTGAACGGCGCTCCTGGTACGGAATGCGGGCGCAGCCAGCCCGACGGATCGAATGGTTGCTGGGCCGAATCGCCATGAAGGATGCGGTGCGGGCGTGGGTTTTGCATCACCACGGAGTGGATCTACAACCTGCCGACGTCGAGATCCTGACGACCACGGAAGGTGCGCCCTACGTGCATTGCCCGCCGCTGGAATCGATCGGTGGGGTCCCGGTGGTGTCCTTGACCCACAGCAAGTCCATGATCGTGGCGGGTGCAGCCCGTCCTGGAGCGGTACTAGGTATTGATATCGAGGCCAGCGATCGCGATACAGCCGCGATCGACCGCGCCCTGACGGAGCGGGAGAGCGAGATGGTCGAATCGGGAGTCACCCGAACCATCGAAGTGCTCGTTGCGAAGGAAGCAGCCGCGAAGGCGGTGGGAACTGGACTCGGCGGAAACATCCGCCGCTGGCCGGTGATGGCGCGCGATCCCTGGAAGCACTCGCTGATCGTGGCTGGACCCGACGATGCGAGCACGTTGTGGCCGGTGATGCTCTTGCGGCCCCCGGGGGCGGTATTGGGAATCTGTTACGAGCGAAGGGATCAAACATGACCACTGACACACTCGTGACCATCAGGAAGGAGTCCGACGATTCGTCGTTCGCGGACATCGATCCGCAGGAGGTGGCCCGAGCGCTGCGTACCGCCGGAAGCGTTGCGATCCGCGGGTTCGATGCGTCGCTCGATGATTTCGTGTCCATCAGCGATGCCATCTGCGCCGACTGGCACGACTACCGCGGTGGTGGGTTCCGGTTTGGGTCCCTCGACCGAGCCACGGTCGACACCGAATCGTCGATCCTGACAGCAACGGGATCCACGCAGACGTTCCCGGTTCCACTGCACGGGGAGATGTACTACTTCCAGGAGCGACCACAGGTCTTGTGGTTCTACTGCCAGGTGCCGCCCGCGGGAGGAGGTGGCGAGACGACCGTGTGCGATGGCGCCGAGTTGTTGGCAGCACTGCCCGAGGAAGTGCGCGAGTACCTGCGGGCGAATGATCTCGTCTACCACCGTCGACTCGAAGGATCCGATTGGCGGCAGGCGTTCATGACCGAGGATCTCGACGAGGTGGATCGCATCTGTCAGGCCAACAACACCACCATGACGTACAACCGCGAGTCTGATGTGGTGACCACTCAATATCGGACTAGCGCGATCGTCGCCGGTGTCGACGGAACCGAGCGGCTGCTCAGCAGCCTGCTGCCGGTGTGGTTCGGTGAACAGATCGCCGATGCTGGGACGGCGGGTGATGTCCTACACGAGGAGTCAGGACGCACTCCGCCGATCGTTATCCGCACTCCCGAGGGTGAGCGTGTTCCCGAGCAGATCGTCTACGCCGTCTACGCAGCCGGTGAAGCTCTGGAGCAGCGAGTGGATTGGCAGCCGGGGGAGATCCTCGCGGTCAACAACACGACAACCGCGCACGGACGCACCGAATCGCAGGATCCCGATCGGCTTATCTACGTGCGGATGGGGCAGTTCGCGACATGAGCAGGGCTTCACGGATCGACGAGCGGCCGCGCCCGGTCATCTTCAGCGACACAACCTTGCGTGAAGGTGATCAGATGCCCGGATCGCTGCTCGACGCCGATGGGAAAGTCGAACTCGCGCGTGCGCTTCGCGATCTTGGTGTTGCGAGTATCGACGCCGGCTTTCCGGCCAACTCCGAGCGGGAACTCGCCGCCGTCCAACGGGTAGCGGCCGAGGTGGACGGCATCATCATTTCCGGACTGGCTCGAGCGCGGGAGTCCGATATCGACGCGGTGGCCGTTGCTCTGGGCGAGTTGCCGCCCGAACGCCGTGCCGTGACGGTCTTCCTGGGTAGTAGTCCCGTGCATCGACGGGACAAACTCCACATGGATGTCGACCAGTTGGAGGCCACAGTTCGCGCGAGCGTGGCCCATGCCGTGGCAACCGTCGGCACCTGTGCGTTCAGTCCGGAGGACGCCACTCGCACCGAACCGGAGGTGCTCGTGCGGTTGTACCGCGCTGCGCTGGAATCCGGTGCTCGCGTACTCGGCTACACCGACACCGTGGGCATCGCCACCCCCGAGGATGTTCGAGAACGGCTTGGGTACCTTTTCGATGAACTTCCCGGCTTAGCAGAAGCGCTCTTCGCGGTTCACTTCCATGATGATCTCGGGCTCGCGGTAGCTAACACCGTCGCCGGAGTCGATGCCGGTGCGGATATCGCACAGGTGGCGTTGAACGGGGTCGGGGAGCGAGCCGGAAACGCATCCCTCGAGGAAGTGGCGATGTGCCTCGATGTTCACGTCGACCGTTACCAACGTCCGGTTATGTTGGACCTGTCTCGCTTGTACGACACATGTCGCTTGGGTGCGACACGCACCGGCCCGCCGACCCATCTACACAAGGCTCTGGTGGGCGAGAACATCTACCGAACTGAAGCGGGCGTCCATCAGGACGGCATCTTGAAGAACCCCACCACGTACCTGCCATGGGAGCCGGACAAGGTCGGTGGACCCCCGCTGGCCTTGGTGCTTGGGCCGAGTTCCGGGCGAGCGGCATTCGAACGGGAGCTGCACGAGCGGGGGATCTCGCTGTCCGAGGAGCAATTCAACGATTTCGTTCGGGGGATGAAGAACGCCGACCGGGATCAATGGGACGACATTGATTCGCTCGTCCTGATTCAGCTCAAGGAGGTTGGCCATGAGTGAAGCGGTGCGGCAATACCTGGATTCACTGGAGAACGTAGACGGCTGGTTGCAGCCCGGAGCTGCGCAACTGATCTGCGATATCGACGCACGTCAACAGCAGCGTGGTACGTCAGGCGCTCGCGTGGAATTCGGTGTCCACCACGGACGCAGCCTCATCCTGTTGGCATTACTGGATCCGGACAGTCCCGTACTCGGCTTGGACCTCGATGATGCACACGTTCGCCCGCACATCGAGTCCTACGGCCTGACGAATGCGAGCATGGTGATGGGGAACACCAATGACATCGATGCCACCCGCATTCGCACGGAACTCGCCGCCCTGGGCGCATCCTCCGTGCGCATGGTCAGCATCGATGGAGATCACACCTACGAGGGCACCTTGCACGACCTGCTGACCACCGCCGAGCTCCTGTGCGCCGGGGGCGTGGCGATCGTCGATGATGTCGCGAATCCGATCTATCCGGGGGTGCATGAAGCGATGGTCGAGTTGATCGACACCGAACGACTCGTCCCCTTCGCAGCTGCCGGCGGTCGTATCGCCATGTGTTCACCTGCCGATATCGCTGATTGGGCCGATGCGCTGTCCGGCTACGCGGTGGTGGACGTGCGCGGTTGGCCGGTCGTGATGACTACGGATGATGCGTGGCGGCAACCCACCCTGGAAACAAGAGCGCTCGCTGAGGGTGTGTCGATGGACGAAATCATGATCCCGGCGCGCCGCGAGTACGCCCAGCAACTGGTGGCCCGCTTCGCCGGGGGCAAGGTGACCGATGGTGCATCTCTCGACCATTGGATCGGTGAGTTCCTGCGAGACACCGGCCTGACCCGTGAGGAACTCGGTGTCATCGCCAGGGAGGTGCTCGGTGATGAGGGACTGGAGAATCTCAAACGCAAATGGGGCTACGAGGAGGCATCGGCATGAGCGAAGGAAGCGTTCCGAAGATGGAGGAGGACCTCGCGGTCCGTTACTCCGCAAGCAAGTACGACGAATACACCGCCAATGCCGTGCGCCACTTCGACGATGCTTTGGTCTGGCGGCTGGGGCAGATCCTGTCCGAACGCGGCGACAGCACAGGCACCTTAGTCGATATCGGAACGGGAACCGCGCAGTTCCTCGTCCGAGCTGCCCGTGAACCGGAACTGGAGCAATTGCAGTTCATCGGGCTGGACTCCTTCGATGACATGGTTGCCGAGGCGAATCGTGCGGTGGCCGAAGCAGGGTTGAGTTCGCAGGTGGAAGTGCGGTTCGGGGATGCTCACGAACTCCCCGTTCCCGACGCGTCAGCTGCGTTGGTGATCAGCCGCTCGACCTTGCACCACTTCCGTGATCCGCTCGAGGCGGTGAAGGAGATGGCTCGTGTGGTGGCGCCCGATGGCATGGTGGTCATCCATGATGTGCGTCGTGATGCGCACCCCGACGCCCGCGCCGCCTTCAATGCCGAGCGGGAGAAGTACGGCGTACCGGAGTCGATCGTGGAGGAGAAGTTGTCGCTGGCTGATGCCCGTGCACTGATCGAAGCCGCAGGCTTGACCGATCGCACTGTCATCACCGCACCCGAGGACGGTCCATTCGCCCTCGGCTTCGAAATCGCCATCAAAGGCGTGCAGCAGTGACGCCCGAAGACGCTGAAGCGGTCATCATCGAGGTGGTTCGACAGATCGCCGACGAGCGCGGCATCGAGGTTGCCCAGGTGGATTCGGAGACTTTGCTCATTGGGCCCGAGGCCTTCTTGGATTCCGTGGGGTTGGTATCCGTGGTCATGGAGATCGAAGCGCGTATCGACGAGGACTTCGGTGCGGAGGTTTCCTTGACCAGCGACACAGCGATGTCGCGGGAACGCAGTCCCTTGCGAACTGTCGGCACCATTCGCGATTTCGTCATCGAGCAAGTGGCCACCCCTTCGGGTGGGTGAGGTGCTTCGTGAGCCGTGTAGCCCTGATCACTGGAGCGAGTCGAGGAATCGGCGAGTTCCTGGCCCAGCGCCTCGTGGCCGATGGCTGGGCGGTCGCTTCGGTGAGCCGGACCTGCGCGGAAGTCGAGGGTGCCCGGGAACTGTCCTTCCCAATGGACGTCACGGATGTTGAATCGGTTCGCGCCGGAATCCGGCGCGTCCAGCGGCACTTCGGTGGGTTGGACGCCGTTGTCAACAACGCCGGAATAGCCTCCATGAACGCGGCTGCTTTGGCATCCACTGAATCCGTCGCTCGGATGTTCGAGGTAAATACGGTAGGTACCTTCACGGTGTCCCGAGAGGCGCTGCGGGCCCTGCGCAAGAGTGCGTCGCCGCGGATCGTGAACCTTTCCTCGATTGCCGTACCACTGCACCTTGAGGGCGAGGCCGCCTATGGAGCAAGTAAGGCGGCTGTTGAGCACCTGACTCGAGTGATGGCTCGGGAATTTGCCGAGTGGGGTATCACGGTCAATGCAATCGGGCCGTCCGCGATCGCGACCGACCTGACCTCCGGCGTGCCGCGTAGCGCGTTGGATGCTTTGCAGGCCCGGCTGAGTTCGTCGGAGCCAGCCACCATGGAGGACGTCTACTGGACGGTGTCGTTCTTCCTCGATGAGCGCAGCCAACTCGTGACCGGGCAGATCATGTATCTCGGTGGGCCGTGAGCGGCATCGCCGTATTCCTCGATCGGCTTCGTGGCTACGGAGATCGCGAGGCAATCGCCGAACCTTCACGGTCCTGGACCTACGCGGAACTGTTGTCCGCTTGCGAGGAAGTTCGTTACGCAATCGATGCGAGCGACCTGGAGTTGGGGGATGCGCTGGAAGTTCGCGCTGAGCACGGTGGACTCGGGATGGCTGGGCTGCTCGGTAGTTGGGCCAGTGGCATGGTGGCCGTTCCCATCAACCCGTCGGTTCCGGTCGCCACCGTTGCACGGCTGAGGGATATCGCCCATGTGCGCGGTGAGTTGGCTTTGGAGCCGATCGGTGTGCGTATCGACTCTGGTCCTGACACCCACCCACCGGTGCCGTATCAACGGTTGATCGCCGCGGATGCGCCCGGACTTGTCCTGTTCACCAGTGGATCGAGTGGTGAACCGAAAGGTGTGGTGCATGACGTCAACCGCCTGTTGACTCGGTTTGAGGATCAACGGCCAGCCGCGAAGGTTGCAGCCTTCCTACTGTCCGATCACATCGGGGGTGTCAACACCGTCTTGCATACCCTCGCGCACGGTGGTTGCGTCGTCACGATGCCCGATCGGAGTCCGCGTGTGGTCGCCGAGCGCATACAGGCTGAAGGTGTCCAGGTGCTGCCCACTACTCCCACCTACTTGAACATGCTCGCGATAGCGCAGGAGCTGCCGCGGCTTGCGAGCCTTGAGCTGATCACCTATGGCACGGAGGTGATGCCGGCTTCGACCCTCTCCGCGGTGCGCGAAGCACTGCCCCACGTGAGATTGCTACAAACCTACGGCATGAGCGAACTCGGCATCGTTCGGTCTCGATCGGTAGACGAGTCGACCTGGGTGTCGATCGGAGGTCCGGAACTGCAGTGGAGAGTGGTCGACGGCACCTTGCGTATCCGCACGACCACCGCGATGGCCGGCTACTTGAACGCGCCGGATCCCTTCGACCGTGATGGGTGGTTCGACACCGGTGATGAGGTCGAAGTGGACGGCGATCGCATCCGTTTCCTGGGCCGCCGAGACGACACCATCAACGTCGGGGGTCAAAAGGTCCACCCGGCTACCGTGGAATCGGTGATCGCCGAGGTACCCGGCGTCCTCGATGTGGCGG
This sequence comes from Candidatus Nanopelagicales bacterium, assembly GCA_036007925.1. Classification (GTDB taxonomy): domain Bacteria; phylum Actinomycetota; class Actinomycetes; order S36-B12; family S36-B12; genus S36-B12. The sequence goes on along the minus strand of DASYOJ010000119.1, from coordinate 4,327 downwards.
TGGCCGCCGAGCCGACCCCGCTCACCGGCCACCTGGTGGCAGCCACGGTCTACACCGAGCAGTCCGACCCCGGGCTGCGCGCGCAGATCCGCGGTCGGATCCGCGCGGCCTGCCTGGCATCGCTGGAGCCGTGGCAAGTTCCGGCCCGGATCCGTTTCACCGATTCCCCGATGGCCACCGATCGGTTCAAGCGCGACAGGCGTAGTTGACCCTTGTATGTGATGTAGATCACTCGAATTGCGAGTTCTTAGGGGAATGTCTCCTGCCCGGTCACTGTTGTCACTATTGAGTCGGTGCGACTCAAAGGTTATGACTCTCGATTTGCATGAGTTGTGATCCTTGGGGCACACTTACTTACCTGACTTCAGCACCACCCACGAAAGACCACGAACACACCCCCGATCTCGGGAAACGAAAAGGAGAACAGCCACCATGGCTAGAGCAGTAGGTATCGACCTGGGTACGACCAACTCCGTCGTCTCGGTCCTCGAAGGCGGAGACCCCGTCGTCATCGCCAACGCAGAGGGCTCGCGGACTACCCCGTCCGTTGTCGCCTTCGCCAAGAACGGCGAGGTACTCGTTGGCGAAGTCGCCAAGCGCCAAGCCGTCACGAACATCGATCGCACGATTCGCTCCGTCAAGCGCCACATGGGCACCGACTGGACGATCGAGATCGACGGAAAGAAGTACACCGCGCAAGAGATCAGTGCCAGAACCCTGATGAAGTTGAAGCGCGACGCTGAGGCCTACCTCGGTGATTCCGTCACCGACGCCGTCATCACGGTCCCCGCGTACTTCTCCGATGCCCAGCGCCAAGCAACGAAGGAAGCTGGCGAGATCGCTGGTTTGAACGTGTTGCGCATCATCAACGAGCCCACCTCCGCCGCACTCGCGTACGGCTTGGACAAGGGCGACCAAGAGCAGACGATCCTCGTGTTCGACCTCGGTGGCGGAACGTTCGACGTTTCGTTGCTGGAGATCGGCGACGGTGTTGTGGAAGTCAAGGCCACGAGTGGTGACAACAACCTTGGTGGCGACGACTGGGACAACGCGGTCGTCAACTGGATGGTCACTCAGTTCAAGAACGCGCACGGTGTTGATCTGTCTAAAGACAAGATGGCCATGCAGCGTCTGCAGGAAGCGGCCGAGAAAGCCAAGATTGAACTGTCGTCTTCCACTCAGTCCTCGATCAACCTCCCGTACATCACCGCCAGCGCTGAAGGTCCGCTGCACTTGGAGGAGACGCTGAGCCGCGCTCAGTTCGAATCCTTGACCGCGGATCTGTTGAAGCGCACCAAGGCTCCGGTCGAGGCAGTGATCAAGGACGCGGGTATTTCGGTGAAGGACATCGATCAGGTTGTTCTGGTTGGTGGCTCGACGCGTATGCCTGCTGTGGCTGACTTGGTCAAGGAAGTCACCGGTAAGGACGCCAACAAGGGCGTGAACCCCGATGAGGTTGTAGCTATCGGTGCCGCACTGCAAGCAGGTGTTCTGCGCGGCGACGTCAAGGACGTCCTGCTGCTCGACGTCACCCCGTTATCCCTCGGCATCGAAACCAAGGGCGGCGTGATGACCAAACTCATCGAGCGCAACACCACCATTCCCACCAAGCGCAGCGAGATTTTCACCACGGCCGAGGACAACCAACCGTCGGTGCTGATCCAGGTGTACCAAGGCGAGCGTGAGATGGCCGCGTACAACAAGCAACTCGGTACCTTCGAGTTGACCGGTCTTCCGCCGGCACCTCGCGGAATCCCGCAGGTCGAGGTCACCTTCGACATCGATGCCAACGGCATCGTGCATGTGTCTGCGAAGGACATGGCCACAGGCAAAGAGCAGTCGATGACGATCTCCGGCGGCAGTGCACTGTCCAAGGAAGACATCGATCGCATGATGCGTGACGCCGAGCAGCACGCCGACGAGGACAAGCAGCGCCGCGAGGAAGCCGAGGTACGCAACAACGCCGAGGCACTGGTTTACCAGACCGAGAAGTTCCTCGCGGACAACGCGGACAAGGTTCCCGCGGACGCGAAAGCGAACGTCGAAGAGCCTTTGAATGAACTCAAGAAGGCGATCGAGGACAACGACCTCGGTGCCATGAAGAGTGCAACCGACAAGGTTGCTCAGGCCAGCCAGGCCTTGGGTGCAGCGATGTACACCATGGCCCAGCAGGAGGGCACAGAGTCGGCAGAAGGCGCAGCGGATGCTGCGGCCGATGCAGCCGAGGACGAGGTCATCGACGCGGAGATCGTGGACGAGGACGAAGCCAAATGAGCAACCCCGGACATGAAGAAGAACAAGCCGGCGAAGGCGTTCGCGTAAGCGACAAGCGCCGCATCGATCCGGAGACCTTCGAAGTCCGGGAGAGCGCAGCTCGCAACGAGGCACTGGCCGCGGAAGATGCCGCGGCCAGTGCACTCGAAGGTGACGTTGCCGGGGTCGAGGCCAAGGTCGCTGAACTCACAGCAGATTTGCAGCGCGTGCATGCGGAGTACGCGAACTACCGCAAGCGCGTTGAGCGTGATCGCGTAGTCGTGCAGGAGATGGCGGTGGCGGGAGCCATCAACGAGCTCCTCCCGGTGCTCGACGACATCGAACGGGCCCGCGAACATGGCGAACTCGAAGGTGCTTTCCGGACCGTTGGCGAAGCGTTCGAAGCTGCGCTGACCAAGTTGGGTCTTGAGCGGTTCGGTGCTTCCGGTGAGGAATTTGATCCGACTGTGCACGAGGCACTGACGAGCGAAGAGAACGACGCCGTCTCGGTGCCCACGGTCACCACGGTCTACCAACCGGGTTACCGATTTGCCGGTCGTGTACTGCGCCCGGCACGTGTTGCGGTCGCGGGCACCTGATCAGGGCTCACCTAATTGAAGCGTTGCGAACTGCATAGCTGAGGCAAAGGAATATGAACAAGGACTGGTTGGAGAAGGACTTCTACGCCACCTTAGGTGTGTCTAAGGACGCAACTGAGGCCGAACTCAAAAAGAAGTACCGGACCCTCGCGCGTGAATTGCACCCGGATAAGAACCCGGGTGATGCGAAAGCTGAGGCGAAGTTCAAAGAGGTTTCCGAGGCGTACGACGTCCTGTCCGATTCCAAGAAGCGCAAGGAGTACGACGAAGCCCGAGCGCTATTCGCCGGCGGAGGATTCCCCGGTGGTGGCTTCGGCGGAGGAGGCGGCTACGGCGGCGGCGGTTTTGGCGGTGGCCAGTACAACGTCAACGTAGAAGACCTCTTCGGTGATGGCGGAGGCGGTTTCGGTGACTTCCTCGGTGGTCTGTTCAATCGAGGTGGTGCTGGCGGTGGACGTAGTCGTCAACCACGTCGCGGACAAGACCTCGAGAGCGAACTCACCCTTTCCTTCGACGATGCTCTCGACGGTGTCACCGTTCCGCTTCGCCTGAGCAGCGATGCACCGTGTTCGGTCTGCAACGGCACCGGCGCCAAGGCTGGAACTGTGCCGCGTTTGTGTCCCACGTGCGACGGCACCGGCCAGGTGTCACGCAACGCCGGTGGCTTCGCGTTCGCCGAGCCGTGCCCGTCATGTCGAGGTCGCGGTCTATTCGTTGATGATCCGTGTACGTCGTGCAGTGGTTCTGGACGTGGCATGAGCACACGCACTGTGCAGGCGCGCATCCCCGCCGGAGTCAAGGACGGCTCTCGAATCCGACTGAAGGGCAAGGGATCTCCTGGCGAGCGTGGCGGACCGGCGGGCGATTTGTTCGTCACCGTCCATGTCAGCGCGCACGCGGTGTTCGGTCGTAAAGGCAACAATGTGACGATCACCGTTCCGGTCACGTTCGCCGAAGCTGCACTCGGTAGCCAGATCGCCGTGCCTACACCTCGCGGTGGATCAGTCACGGTCAAGATCCCCGCAGGAACATCGAATGGTCGAACCTTCCGCGTCAAGGGCAAGGGCATCCGCGGCAAAGACGGCAAGAACGGCGATCTACTCGCCACCGTCGAAGTGGCGGTCCCGCAGAACATGTCGGATGAAGCCCGCGAGGCCTTGCAGGCGTACGCCGACGCATCGGCAGGTGAGGACCCCCGCAAGGACCTGACCGCGATGGCAGGTGGTTCACGTGGCTGAGCAGCGAGCATCGTTCTCGGTGGCCTCGGATGCGCCGGTCTACGCGATCTCCGTTGCGGCCGAACTGGCGGGACTGCATCCGCAGACGCTGCGTCAATACGACCGCGCCGGTCTCGTTGTGCCCACTCGTGTAGGTGGTCGCAACCGGCTTTACAGCGGACAAGACATTGCCCGCCTGCGTGAAATCGCGCAACTGTCCGCGGAGGGCTTGTCACTCGAGGGAATCAAACGCGTTCT
>DASYOJ010000118.1:0-4740 GCA_036007925.1 Candidatus Nanopelagicales bacterium | reverse complement strand
GACGGTGCGGGCCCGCGAGCTCGCCCGCGCCCAGCGCCAGGCACAAGCAGCTGCCATGCGCGCCGAAGTGCTGCAGGTGGCCAAGCGGCAACTCGGTGATCCCTACCGCGCCGGAGCGGCCGGACCGAATGCCTTCGATTGCGGGGGCTTCACGCAGTTCGTCTTCAAGCGAGCACTGGGCATGGATATCGCCCGTTCCTCCCGCGGCCAGTATCAACAGGTGGAACGGATCGATAAGAAGGACGCGCGCGCCGGTGACCTGGTGTTCTTCTTTGAAGGCGGCGCGCACCATGTCGGCATCTACCTCGGGGATGGCACCATGATCGATGCACCCAATCCCGGCAAGGCCGTCAGCGTGAACCCGATCTCCGGCTCATGGTGGGGTCGATCCTTCACCGGAATGGGTCGGATCCTGCCGGCGTAGTGCGTCGTCGTTGGTAGTTCCTACTGGTCGTTCTTGATGGCTGTTCGTGTTCGCGCAGCGGCGTGAGTGTTCGCGTTCCACTTGAGCAGGTGCGCACCTGGCACTAGCGTCACCTGCCTACCACCAGCGCAGGAGGACCGTCATGGATGACACCGTTCGTCAGCATAAGTACGTCTTGTCCGAAGACCAGATGCCGACGGTTTGGTACAACATCCTGGCCGATCTGCCCACACCGCCGCCCCCGCCGCTGCATCCGGGCCGGTTGGACCCGGTCGGGCCCGATGACCTCGCGCCGCTGTTCCCGATGGATCTGATCATGCAAGAGGTGACCACCGAGCGGTATGTGGACATCCCCGGGGGAGTGCTGGACGTCTACCGGCAGTGGCGGCCATCCCCGCTGTTTCGCGCCCATCGCCTCGAGCAGGCGCTCGGCACACCCGCGCGTATCTACTACAAGTACGAAGGTGTCTCGCCGGCCGGATCGCATAAGCCGAATACCTCGGTGCCGCAGGCGTACTACAACAAGAAGGAAGGCACCACGCGGCTGACCACCGAGACAGGGGCCGGGCAGTGGGGCACGGCGCTGGCCTTCGCCTGCGCGCTCTACGACATGGAGTGCGAGATCTGGCAGGTCGGTGCGTCCTTTGATTCCAAGCCCTACCGCAGGCTGATGATCGAGACCTTCGGCGCCCAGGTGCACCGTTCGCCCTCGGACCTCACCGAGGTGGGGCGCCAACTGGCAGCCGATCCCAAAAACCACAGTGGATCCCTGGGCATCGCGATTTCCGAGGCGGTCGAGGTAGCTGCCAAGGATCCGAACACCCGGTACGCCCTGGGTTCGGTGCTCAATCACGTGCTGTTGCACCAGACCGTGATCGGTCAAGAAGCGCTCTTACAACTCGAGATGGCCGGGGACACCCCCACACTGATCGTGGGCTGCACCGGTGGCGGATCGAACTTCGCCGGGCTGTCCTTCCCCTTCATCAAGGAAAAGCTCGACGGGAAAATCAACCCGCGCATCCTGGCCGCAGAGCCAGCATCGTGCCCCTCGCTCACGCGCGGTGTCTACGCATATGACTTCGGCGATACCGCTGGGATGACACCACTCATGAAGATGCACACCCTCGGCCACGATTTCATTCCCGACCCCATCCACGCCGGTGGGCTGCGTTACCACGGCATGGCGCCACTCATCTCGCACCTGTACGAGGAAGGGATGATGGACGCGGAGTCGGTGCCGCAAACCGAGTGCTTCGCCGCAGCGGTGCAGTTCGCTCGCACCGAAGGCATCGTGCCGGCTCCCGAACCCACCCATGCCATCGCGTTGGCGATCCGCGAGGCGCTCAAGGCCAAGGAGACCGGAGAGGAAACTGTGATCCTCACGGCGCTGTGCGGACACGGTCACTTCGATCTCACCGCCTACGACGCCTACCTGTCCGGAGCCATGGCCGACGAAGAACTCACCGACGAGCGGTTCGCGGCGGCGCTGGCCACTCTCCCGGAGGTCAACCCCGCCTGATGGGGCTGGCGCCTACTCGCGTGTGCGGCCGCACCGCTCGCGGGGAGCCTTAGGGTTGGGCCCGTGAGCGAGCCCGATCCGCGCAGTGCCGCCAAGACATCCCGGGCAACGCTCGCCAAAGGTCTGATCTTGGTCGGTGTTGCCACGCTCGTTGGCAACGGTGCGGCCTACCTGCTGTCGATGGTGGCAGCGCGGATATTGAACCAAGCCGACTTCGGCGCCCTTGGTGCACTCCTAGGACTGTTGGTCATCTTGGCCACCCTTGGCATCTCCACCCAGGCGCTCGCGGCTCGACGCGTGGCCACGGCCGGCAAGGAACGACCTCAGGTGGAAGAGCAGCTGATTCGGTTGTCGATCTTCCTGGGCGCGGCCGTGATCGTTGTCGGTGCTGCGGTGGCATGGCCGATCGGAGTCATCTTCACGATTCCCACGCTCGCCGTCGGCGCGGGCATCGGATCTTTGGGTTTCGTCATCGTCGGCTCAGCCGCGATGGGAATCGCCCAAGGACGCGAGGAACATACGCGGCTATCGCTGGCTTTCATCGCCAACGGTGGAAGCCGAGCCCTCGGCGGGATCATCGGTGTGGTGGCGCTGGCGAGTGTGACCGGCGTGGGCGTGGGCGTCTTCATCGGCTGCGCGGTCGGTGCACTGATCGCCTATCGCCTCGTTCGCCGACCCGAATGGCAACCCTTCGGGACCAAAGTAGGCGCAGGTATCGGTGTTGAGCTGGGCCACGTTGTTCATGCGCTGATGGTCTTGTTCACCTTGACGAATGTCGACGTTCTCCTGGCGCGCTTCTTCCTTACCGAGGATCAATCCGGGCAGTACGCCGTAGGTGTGTTGCTGGCCAAGATCGCCTTCTTCTTGCCCAACGCGATCGTGATCGTGTTGTTCCCCAAAATGTCAGCTGAAGCCTCCCGACGCACGGTGTATATCGCGACGGGTTTGACTGCAATCGTTGGTGCGGCCATCACTGCGGGGGCGTTCTTGCTGGGTGATTTCGTCGTTGGAGTTCTCGGCGGCGAACAGTACTTGTCCATGGGGTCGATCATCTGGCTCTTCGCGCTCGAAGGTTCGGCCTTTGCGCTCGTGCAAGTTCTGCTGTACGCCCGGTTGGCGGCTCAAGATCGCAAGGCGGTGATTGCCGTGTGGATCGCGCTCATCACACTCGTGGTCACTGTTGCCACATGGCGTAATGATTCGGTGACCGAGATCGTGACAACCGTCGTTGTTGTCTCTCTCGCGCTCACTGTTGTGGGGTTGTTCTTGGATCGGCGGAACACCACGTCCTTCACTGTTCCTATTGAGTCAGCGGAGTAGGAAGGCACGATCTCGATGTTCAACATGTCTCTCGCAACAGCCATCCACAACGCAAAGACCGGACAACACCCGGACAGTCACCTCGGGCATATCCGACAGATGGAAACTGTGCACGATCTGTTCGCCGGACGCTATGAGGCGGTGTGCACAGTGGGTGAGACCTTCGATGGTGCGGTGATTGGCTTGGGAGTAGCCGAGGCGGTGGATGGGGAGATCATCCATGTCAATGGAACAACCTGGCAGATTCCAGCTGATGGTGTTCCACGAATAGCATCGCCGGACTTGGGAATGCCGTTCGCGGTGGCCTCGTACGGTGGCACGCCGATCACGCGCAGCGCACCGCAGGGCGCCACGATGGCCGACATCACCGCGATCGTCGATGACGTCCTCACCGCGGAAGCACTGCATCACGACTATCTCGTGGCCGCCGTCAGCGTGGTGGGGGAGTTTTCGCACGTGCTGTTGCGCAGCGAGCACGCCCAGCAGCCGCCGTATCAACCGTTGGGTACCGAAGGAAAGGTGACCGGTGAAGTGCGCTTCGATCTCGCCCCATGGAGTGGCACGCTGGCTGGTTTTCGCTTCCCAGATGTAGCCGATGATGTGGTGATCCCTGGGTTGCATCTGCACGGCATCGCCGATGACCACACCAGTGGCGGGCACTGCCATTCGCTGACGGTGCACGCGGCTCGCGTGACGATTTGGGTGGACGATTTCGAAATCGATGTTCCGGGCGTGGCTGCCGCCGCGTGATCCACGCGGGCTTTGAGGAGACCACCGTACTAACGTTGTGCCCTCAGGCGAGGTGGCAGAGCGGCCGATTGCAGGCGCCTTGAAAGCGCCCGAGGGGAAACCCTCCGGGGGTTCAAATCCCTCCCTCGCCGCGTGAGAACGTCGATGGATAGTCGTCGATGACGCTGAGCGACTACATCCTGCTCGGCGTCATCGACATTGCCGTGATCGCCGGGTTGTCCGTGCTCATCGGTGCCACGGCGCCGCGTTGGCCCGCTCGCTGGCTCGCGCAGGACACCTGGTTGACCCGACCACGCAGGTGGGAATCACCGCGTTTCTTTCGCATCGTGCGTGCTTCGAAGCTTGCGAAGGCCCTGCCGGAATTCGGTTCGATGTTCGGCGGTGAAAGTAAGCGGGCCATCCCCGGACGCGATGTAGCGTCGTGGCAACGCTACGCGGTGGAGGTGCGGCGGGCGATCTGGGTGCACGCCTTCTCGGTGCTCACGTGGTTGCCGCTGGTGTTCTTCAACCCGTGGGGGATGACGCTCGCCGGAGCCGTGATCGCGGTCGTGATCAACATCCCGTTCCTGATCGTCCTACGCGGCAACAATGCCCGGTTAGCACGCCGGTTGCGCACGAGCGGTCGGTAGTGCGAGCGAGCTGACACGTAGGCCGCGGAGTCCGTCGTCGTCCCTCGTGACGATCCAGTCCCCGCCCCCCTTGTGCGAATCCCCCGGATTCCGGGGGA
>DASYOJ010000117.1:0-6111 GCA_036007925.1 Candidatus Nanopelagicales bacterium | reverse complement strand
CGCCACTGTGTAGACCAGCGAGGACCAGCGGGTGTAGACCTCGTGCAGGGCGTCGTCTTCTCCCCGCGCAAACGCTGACGCGATGTCGGCGTCTGCGAGTGAGCGCACGGAGTTCTCCCCTATGGCGGTCGAGTTGTGTCCGCCGGCGTTGCCTGCCTCACGGACGCTTGGATACGAGCCTCTCATGAGGTCACCTCTGCGTCCGCACCCTCATCGGTCATCTCGTCCGACTCGTCCGACCCCAGAGGTACCGCCGTGACGACTACGTTCTCCCGGTAGCCATCGGCGCTGCGATCGAAGTAGCCGATGCACGAGATCAACGTCAACCGCTCAGGACCGTTCTCGGCAAACAGATCCGAGGTCGGCAAGATCTCCTTGGCGATTACCTCGCGGGAGACAACCTCGTATTCGCGAATAGACCCATCGCTCAACTCCACATCGACGACATCGCCCACATCGAGCCCAGCGATCGAGTAGAACGCTCCGGGTCCTTGGTCGAACCCGTCTCGGTGACCGACGATCACCGTCGACCCTTGGCCTTGCGCGGGGTCGGCACCGAATCGGTACCAGCCCACCCGTGCAACGTCGTCGGGAATCTCGACCGAGCCGTCTTCATAGACGCCTACCGAGTCAACCGGTGCTTCCACACCTAGTTTGTCGATCCGCACACCCACGGGGGGCACCGGATCGATGGCAACACGCGGTTCCACCGGGATACCGATGCGTTCGACATCGGCCCCCGCCACCTGCGGGGCACTGGATCCACTCCGCGCCTCGTCGTCGGACTGCTCGTCAACAGGTCGTTCGCCTACAGATTCCACTGATTCAGTTGTTGAGTCCGACGCGACGAACCCCGCCCACGCGATAGGCGCTCCAATCAGCAGCATCAAGCTGCCGATCAACACCACAATCGCGGGGCGGGGACGTCGCATCGTGCTTACCTTGCTACAGCGGGGCGACTATGCGCGGTTGCGCGCCACGCGCGCCATCGCACCAGCAGCACCGAGAGCACCCAGCGCCATCAGGCCAGCGGTCCATACGGGCAGCTGATCGGTGGCAGCCGTGGAGCCGCCGCCGGCAGCGACACCGGTCGGCGCGCCGTCGAGGCCGTCGATGACCTGGACAGCCAGGGCCAGGTTCTCGGCCTCAGCCGAGCCCCAGGCGTACACGATGGTGTTGGTGCCCTCAGCGAGGGACAAATCGGCCGGGCCGATCGCTACGGTGTCGGTGCCTTGCAGCACGACATCGGCGCTGTAGTCACCAGCAGGAACGGCCACGATCGCCTCGTCGGGGTTGACCAGGTTCTCGATGATCACCGCGCCGTCGGCACGCACATCAACGGCCGGGGCCGCAGCGATGTGGCGAACGGTCAGCCGGGACTCACCAGCAGCCACCTCGGAGATGTCATTGACGTAGACGTTCAAAGCCGGGTTGCCATCGGCATCCAGGTTCGCGGTCACAGTTGCGTTGGCACCACCGGGAACCTCGACTCCCGCGGCCTCCAGCACTGCGGTGCCATCCTCGGGGCTCTCGCCATCGGCGAAGACCGCGAGGTCGTAGGTGCCCTCGGGGACGGTCAGCGTCTCGAGGGAGCCCGGGGTGAAGTTGTCGATGAGCATGGCGTCACCGGCGTAGACGTCTACAACGTCAGCTCCCGAACCTTCCGGGATGGCGTGCAGGACGGACACGGTGGCATCTGCTGCCAAAGCCGGCGTAGCGGCAAAACCGGCTACCCCGAGTGGCAAGACGAGAGCGGCCGCGGCGACCGCTCCGCGGCGGGCCACGGTGCGGCCCCGCGATTGGGTGTCGTTCATATTCGGCTCCTAGGTAATACAGATAAGACCCCGACCTGGTGGCCGGTTACCTAGGTATTCGTCGTGGGTACCGGGTTTGGATGCACCCGAACCGAAAAACTTCGAAAAATTCTCAGGCAAGGGACAAGAAGAGCTTTTCGAGCTCCTCGGCGCTCATGGGCGCCCGCTCGCCGTCTTCCCAGCACTGCTTGAGCCCGGTGGCCACTACCTTGAATCCAGCCCGGTCAAGGGCCTTGGAAACCGCCGCTAGTTGGGTCACGATGTCCCCGCAACTGCGGTCTTCCTCGATCATGTTGATCACGCCGTCGAGTTGCCCCCGGGCGCGCTTCAAACGCATCAGCACGTCCTTGCTGATCGTCGGGTCGATTTCCATTCCCTCATACTACCCCAATACCCTCTGGGGTACCGTATTCGTCATGGCCATCGAGCATGGAAAACACGAGCACGGAAAAGCTGTCCAAGAGCCCCTCGCTCCCCTCGCGCGCAACCTGCGCCAGGCGATTCCGGACGTCTATGCCGGGTTCAAGGAGTTGCACGCCGGCGCCATGGCTGAGGGGGCGTTGCCCACGAAGATGAAAGAACTCATCGCCCTCACACTGTCCGTGCACGCCCAATGCGATGGCTGCATCGCCTCCCACGCCCGCGGGGCAGCTCGCGCCGGCGCCACCAAGGAGGAGGCCGCCGAAGCGATTGGGGTCACCTTCTTGATGCAAGGCGGTCCGGCCACCGTCTACGGACCGCGTGCCTACGACGCCTTCTGCGAGTACTACGACGCCCAACACGGGGCCCAGTCCTGACCAGCCCACCCTCCCCGGGCCGGATCGCCCTTGTCGGTAGTGGGGAATACCTGCCCGAGATGCACGAACTCGAGGAGTGGTTGCTCACCGATCGCCCCGCGCGCTACGTGCAACTCGCCACCGCCGCCTCCCTCGAAGGCGAAGAGTCCCTTCGTAGGTGGCACGACCTCGGCGCGCAGGCGGCTGATCGGCTCGGCGCCGAGCAGGTAGTGATCGACGTTCGCGTCCGCGAGGACGCCTACAACGCCGCCCACGTGGAAGCTATCGCCGGTGCCGGTCTGATTTACCTGTCCGGTGGCAACCCCAAGCACCTGGCTCGCACGCTGGTGGGCACCCCGGTCTGGGATGCGATGCACGCGGCGTGGCGCACGGGATCCTCGATCGCCGGTTGCTCGGCTGGTGCCATGGCGCTAGGTGGGTACGTCCCCGATATTCGTCACCCCAAGGCCGGTGGGCAAGACGGCCTTGGCCTGGTTCCCTCGCTGCGCGTCCTTCCGCACTTCGACGTTTACGCCAAGTGGATCCCCGATCTGGTGATGCGACCGTTGCTCTCCCCCGGCGTGACCGTGGTGGGAATCGATGAGCAGACCTCCTTGCGGGCGGAGGCACCCGAGGATCCCGAGCAGCCCTGGCAGTTTCGCGGGGTGGGCCGCGGCTCGTGCTGGCGCATCGACGTCGAACGCAAGTTCCGGGTGAACTCCCCCCTCGTTCTCCCGGTGGCCGTTAGTTGAACTGACCGATCGCCGGTGGCGCCCCCGGCAACCGCCCGCGGTGCCGCGCCACGAACCGGTATCCCCACTCGGCTAGCGGCCGCACCATCGGAGCATCGAGGAGCTCGCCGATCACCGGCCATGGTGGGTGCCCGCGCCGCAACACAGCCGCCACCGCGCGCGCGCCGGCGAGCACGTGTGTACGGGTCACGAACTGCACCGATGCAGCGGCTTGGTCAGCACCGACTCCCAGCGCCCCTAGATCGGCACGCTGATACGGGATAAACGCAAGGCCCGAGCGCACGTACCGCTGCTCGGCAAGGACACACCAGGTGCAAAACCCGCACGCACCGTCGAACAACACAACCGGTTCGGCTGACAGTTCCTCACTCACGGCCAACCACCGCCGCTAGTTGCTCGCACTGATCCCGCGCCACGGCCTGCGTGTATTTCGCGAAATCCCACCTCTGGTTCTCAATCGCAGCGATCTGCTCCTGCGAGAGCCCAGAGAGCTCGTCCGCAAAATTCGATGTCTCCTGCAATGCCTCGACGAGCGGTGCGAAGCGATCATCGGCTGCCACCACCTGCTCGGCGGCAGCCAACCGCACCTGGGCACGAGCGGCGTTACGCGACAACTGCTCGGGGGAAGCATCGATGGCGGAGACGATCGGTTCGGATGGTTCGTCCCACCCGCATGCGGTGGCTGCATCCTGTTCCATAGTGGAGGGTGCACACGCAGCGAGCAGCACACCAGCTACGAGAACAACGACGACACCACCACGCACGTCATCACCGTAGGTGCAGCAGCGGCATCCGGCGACTATGGGCCACACTGACGCACTGTGAACCTGCCGCCAGCCGCCCCCGTCCTGCGTCCGGGCTTGCGCACCTTCAAACCTCGGCGCAGTCGCATCACACCGCGCCAACGACGCGCGTTGGACGATCGGTCCTACCCGCTGGTCGCTGCCGATGACCTCGCAGCGGCCTGGCCCACCGATCGGCCCGTGGTTGTCGATATTGGGTTCGGTTCCGCTGAGCCGGTCCTCGCGTTGGCCGCCCACTTCCCCGACCAAACGATCGTTGCCATTGATGTCCACACACCGGGCGTGGGGGACCTCGTGGATCGCTGCCGCACCGGTGAGCTTGACAACGTGATCGTGGTGGAAGCCGATGCCGTGGACCTGCTGCCAAGCCTTCCGGGCCGAGCCACTGGGTTTCGGTCCTTCTTCCCCGACCCGTGGCCGAAGGCTCGACACCACAAACGCCGCTTGGTCCAACCGGCGATCGTGGACGCCGTGCACGGTGCCTTGCTTCCCGGTGGCTTCTGGCACATCGCTACCGATTGGGCCGAATACGCCGATTCCATCCACGAGGTGTTCACTGCCGATACTCGGTGGAACGGCGGCGTCATCGAACGCCCTAGCTGGCGCCCGGTCACCCATTTCGAACGACGCGCGATCCGAGACGACCGGCAGATCATCGACATGTGGTTTGAACGAAGGTGACATACCGTCGCGTCATGAAACGGGCTGTGACTGCGCTAGCACTCGCAGCGTTCATGCTCACCGGTTGCGCGAGCGAAACCACCACCGGCCAGGCACCCGAAACGCCGGCGCCCACGATCGAGGAAACCCCGACATCCGAGCCCGCGCCAGAACCCGATCCCGAACCAACAGAACCCGCGCCAACGGAAAGCCAAGCCGTGCCGTGTGAAGACCTGATGTTCCAACGCGCGCAATCGACCATCCGCAGCCAGCAAGAGGCTCTCGGTAACAAGGATTTCCAGGCCGCCTGGGGTTTTGCTTCCCCATCGTTTCGCTCATCGGTCACCGTCGATGCATTCCAAGGCATCATCGAAGGCAGCTACCCGTTCTTGCTGGACAACCCGGATCTGGCATTCCTTGAATGCCAACGGCAAGACTCGACAGCGTTCTTACAGGTCGAAGTTGCCGGATCTCCGACCGTGGTGATGGTCTATCGGGTGGTCTTGAACGAAGACGTGTGGTTCATCGATGCGGCGTCGATCGCCGGCAGTCGCGAAGACGTTACGGCGTAACTGCAGGGGCTCGTCCGCGCAATAACCACACGAGGGCAACGGCGTATAGCGCTGCTGCTGCGACGAGCGCGAACTCTGCTCCCCAACGGGACAGAAAGGCACCCATTGCAGCACCCGTTGTAAAGATCGCCAAGGATCCGATTCGGTACTGCCAGCGCTTGTTGTCACCGCCGATGATCGACCAATTGGAAAGCACTCGGACGAGTGTCAACGTCATCACGTTCGTTGCTATATCCGGCACCCCGTGCTCCAGGACAAGTGCGTTTTGCAATCCCATCGCCAGCGCTAGCACTGCAACCACGATCCGGGCTTGTGTGGAAGTTCCCTCAACCTGCCAAAGTGCGGCCAGCACGGCAGCTAGCACCACGAGCGTGAAGGTCCACACGAAACCGGTACGGCTGCGAGCCTTGAATCGATCACTGCGCAATACATAGCCACCGGCCAGTGCGCCTACGGTGAAAGCAACGAGCGGCACCGCGAACTGAAAGAAGTCCATAGCTAACCGCCCCTCCCCCAGGGAAAACGCCGCGAACATCAAGTTCCCGGTCATGATCTCGGCGAATACTCCGCCGAGCTTCAAGAAGCACGCCGCATCGATGACTCCGCAGATTCCCGTCAGAGCGAAGACTCCTGGAGTGGTTGTGTTGGGCATTGCGAACGTCATGGTGTGGACGTTAACCGAACGCGGAGCATGAGTAGATCTTCCACCATGAGCCACACGCAGTAGCCTCACA
>DASYOJ010000116.1:0-2358 GCA_036007925.1 Candidatus Nanopelagicales bacterium | reverse complement strand
GCTCGCCGGCTCCGCGCTCGTCCTCACCGCCTGTTTGGATGTCGATGCCGACATCACCGTCAATTCCGATGCCACGGCCACGGGCAACATGACGGTTGCGATCTCCAGTGAGTTCTCCAGCCTGCTGGGCGTTGCTTCTGGCACCGACCTGGTGGATCAAATCGAGCAAGGAACGCTCGATGGGGCCGAAGGCGTTGACGACTTTGCGTGCTCACCTGTCGACCGCGACGGCGCTGCCGCAATGAATTGCACGTTCGAAAACCAAGCCTTCGAACAAGCCGATGATCTGTGGAACATCTACGCCGGCGATGAGGGCACCGTCACCTTCGTCACCACCTCGGGTGAGGATGTCACCGAAGAAGACGCGAGTTTGCTGGGCGACTTGGATTTCGATTTCGGTGGCTATGACCTCTCGGTGGAGATGCCCGGGACCATCACCACGATCGAGGGAACGAACGTGGAGCAAACATCGGACACCACGTTCCGCGTGCAAGCCGGTCTCGATGAGAACTTCGATGTGATCGTCACATCCGAAGATGGCTCCGGTGGTTTCCCAACGTCGTTGATCATCGTGTTGATCATCGCCGCGCTCGGTATCGCCGCGCTCGTCCTCTACTTCACCCGCCGCGGTAAGAAGGACAACAACGACGACACCCCGGCCATCGGCACCGAACCAGAGCCCACGAACTAGTTCCACAGCCGGCCCGAATCAGGGCCAGCGCGCGCGCACGCGAGCGCGCGGTCTTTAGCACCCCCGTAGGGGGTGCTTTGAGTGGTGATGCATGAACCACGACAGAAAGGAACCTCATGCATCACCTGATCAGCAAGATCCACCAGCTCGCCGCGACCGAACCCGTCGATCACGGGCCGCGGCGAACATTCCGCACTTACGCCTACGAATTGATCCCACTCAGGGGCGACCCGACTTTCACGATGTATGTCGGCCAAACCATGTACGCGGAGACAACTCGGCACCGGCATCATCGAGAAGGCCGCAATGCCTACAAGGGGATCATCAACGGGCGCTACGCCGTGGGTGAACTGCGCACGGATCTGTTCCAAGGGCTACCGAAGTTCCGCTGCAAAGTCTGCGCACAGAAGGCGGAGGGCTATCTCGCGGACTACGTCGATGCCATCGGCGAGCATTCCTACAGCGATCAAGGAACCGGGCACGCAAGAAGGAAGGCCAGGAAGCAGGCTCGCAAAGCACGGAAGGCGGCCCACAATGCCTAACGGCGGATACCCCCTGTGGTTCGGCATCCCACTCACGCAGCAATACGCGTTGCGCTTCGCTGGGCGGGATATGTGGCTGGTGGAGCGTCAGGACGGTCGCTGGGAGGACGTACGTCAGATTCCCACCGAGGCGGTTGGCGCGATGCTTTATCACTTGGCGTACTGGGGCATGCCCGACCACGGAAGAGCCTTCATCCGAGGTGGCCTCGACACCGAGAAGATCGAGCCGGCCTTTCGCAGCAGGTGGTGTCTGTATGACTACTAGCGAAGGAGTAACTAGCCGAGGGTGATCGGCTTGACCAGATCGGCCCAGATCACCACAACGCCAACGGCGAGCAGCACGCCGGCCACCACGTAGGCAACCGGTAGCAACCGGGCGGTGTCCACCGGGCCCGGGTCGGGTTTTCCTCGCACCCGGGCCACGGTGCGCCGCAGTCCCTCGTACAACGCACCGGCTACGTGGCCGCCGTCCAGCGGCAGGATCGGCAGCAGGTTGAACAAGAACAAGAACAAGTTCAAGGAGGCGGCCAGGCCTAAGAAAGTGGCGATCTTGGACTTGATCGGTTCGTCCATCGCGGCGATCTCCCCGCCCAGGCGCGAGGCACCCACAACCGAAACGGGGGAATCCAACGAGCGCTCTCCCCCACCGATCAGGGTCTCGTCGACAAGTTCGTATACCCGCACGGGCAGTGACACAAGTGCAGCCGCGGAGCGGTAGGTGATGTCCCACATGTACGCAGGAACGGCCGTGACCGGCTGCGGGGTGTATTCGAACTGCGGACTCACGCCGAGAAAGCCGACCTGCTCGGCTACACCGGTGGGTTCGCCGTTCTCGTCATAGACCGGCCGCTCGACGTCGGCCACCACGAGCGGCAGCGAGAGTTGACCGCCGTCGCGTTCGACAACCACCTGGGTGCTGCGCCCGGGGTTGGCGCGGATCCACGCGGTGAGGTCGTCCCACGATGAGGAGGCGATCGGTCCGATCGAAACGATCACATCGTCGGGAAGCAGTCCTGCATCAGCCGCGGGTGTGGGCAACGTGCCTGCCGGACACGCGCCCGATTCCAAAGCATCGCCGGTCGGTTGCTCAACTGTTGGCGTGCACGGCACCACGGAGTTCACCGC
>DASYOJ010000115.1:0-2558 GCA_036007925.1 Candidatus Nanopelagicales bacterium | reverse complement strand
GGCTTCGGGAGATCGGGCCTCCGGTGAGGCGGGCACCGCTTCGCACCCCGCGCAGGCCGGGGCCGCGGGATCAGACGGAAGCCGCCAGGCTCGACGCAAACCACGCCGGGCGCGGGTCTATGTCACGCGGCTGGATCCGTGGTCGGTTGCCAAGGCCGCGTTCTTGTTGGCGTTGGCCATCGGCATCGTGATCGTCGTCGCTGTGGCTGTGGTGTTTTGGACCCTGGATTCCACCGGCGCGCTCGAGTCGCTGTCTCGAACGGTGGATGACGTCCTAGGTACCGGCGGGTTCGATCTGTTGACCACCTTGGAGTTCTCGCGTGTTCTCGGACTCGCTGCGGTCATCGCGAGTGTGGAGATCGTGCTGGTATCGGCGTTGGCGACCTTGTTCGCGTTCTTGTACAACATCTCTGTCGGTCTGACCGGCGGAATTGAAGTCGTCCTCTCCGACGACTAGTTCCCCCTCCCTTTTCTCCCCGTTGCGGCGTCACTTGTGGCCGCGAAATTGCTCAGATTGCGGCCACAAGTGACGCCGCAACGGGTGGAGATGTCCACAGCGCGCGTGATTTCAATCCACAACAACGACGACGACTCTGATGCTTGACGTTCAATGTTCACCACTGTCGATCATGTGGACGAACTCTTCGAAGCCGACACCGCATTCACGGTCGATGCTGATGGATCACGGGAACTCTCCCGCCATCAAGCTCGCCACCCACGCTTCCTGCTCACCAGTCGGGGGGTGCGCGCTGATGCAGCGATCGTCCGCGAGCAAGGCTGGAGCTACCTCGAACACCCGGTGACTCGCTGGCACGCAGCACAGCTGCCGCTGGCCGATGACGCTGTGCTCTCGCACGCGACGGCCGCACTGATCCTAGGACTGCCGCTTCCGGTGTGGCTTGCCGACCAGCAGGTGATTCACGTGACGGCACCTCGTTCGACCAATCGCCCGCGTCGCCGGGACATCTGTACCCACCACGCATCGTTGGTAGCGGTGGAGTGCGCCGAGGTCAACGGATTTCGCGTTACCTCACCGGCGCGGACCTATACCGACGTCGCCTACCGGCTGAAGATCCCCGAACTAGTGGCGTTTGGCGACGCAATAATGCGCAAGTACGGCACCTCGCAGCGTGAATTACTCGCCACCATCTTGCGTCGTAAGCGTTACCCGGGCCGGCGCAAAGCCCGGTATTGCGTGGACTACCTGGATCCGCGCGCGGAATCGCCCAAGGAGTCCGAACTTCGGATGCTGCTGCGCGAGACCAGGTTGCCGACGCCGTCGATCAATCCAGACATCCTCGATCACCACGGCCAGTTCCTGGCTCGCGGGGATATCGCCTTCGAGGAGTATCGAGTTTTGGTCGAGTACGACGGCGCGTATCACGCGCAGATGCACCAACGAGCGCACGATGCCGCCCGTCGGGCGGCGTTGCGCCAACACGGATGGATCGTGGTGGAGGTCGTCGGTGAGGACATGCGTCACCCGGGCCGGATCGTCTCGCGGGTGCAGGCCGCCCTCGTGGAACGCGGTTGGCACCCCTAGCGCGACCCCGACTCCCCCGTTGCCGCGGCGGTTGTGGCCGCGGTTAGCACGATTTTGCGGCCACGAGTGACGCCGCAACGGGGGAGGGGGGAGTGCTCGCGAGCATCGGGTAGTGTCTGCTTGCTTCGCGGGCCTATAGCTCAGCCTGGTTAGAGCGCTTCCCTGATAAGGAAGAGGTCGATGGTTCAAGTCCATCTAGGCCCACCACCCCCAGCCATCTCGTGACCGGTCACTGACCACCGGCACTCAGCGGGAACAACGACGACGCCCCTAGCGTCGCGTGCATGCGATCAGTCCAAAATCCCGCCGCCAGTTTGCTTGCCGGAGCCCTCGTCGGTGCCCTTGTGCTTACCGGGTGCTCGAGCACCACCGAGTCCGCCACCGAGGAGATGGTGGAGGAGATGATCGAGTCCGAATCCGGCGGCGACGTTCAAGTGGAGATCGATGACGACTCCATGTCGGTGACCGACGAGGAAGGCGGACAAATGACCGCCGGCGACGAAGCCGAACTGCCGCCTGCCTTTCCCGATGACATCCCGCTGTTCACCGCCGGCACCTTGATCGCCGCCGTTGTGCTGCCCGATGAAGGTTTCACCGCTACCTGGCGGATGGCGGCCCCCGACGACGCCCCCGTCGAGGCGTACATCAAAGAGTGGGAGAACGCGGGTTTCACCCAAAGCGGCTTCCTGGACATGAGTTCCGACAGCACCCGGATGTGGACGTATCAGATGACCAGCCCGGATCTGGAGGTCGCGATCAGCGCGACCATCGCCGGTAGCGCCGACGCCGACGAGGCTGACGCCACGGATGAGTCCCTGGTGTCGATCACCGGCGCCTTCGTGGAGTGACGGTGATCGGGTATCACGTGAAGCCGGTCACATCCTGCGTAGGTATGTTGAACTGAGATCACCAATTAACCGTTCGTTCAACTGCGATACGTCACCCGTCTATGCGGCTTGCTTAACGTCCGCTACGTATCACACACATAGGCCCACAAGGCCATCTGTTCAAAGGA
>DASYOJ010000114.1:0-3365 GCA_036007925.1 Candidatus Nanopelagicales bacterium | reverse complement strand
TCACCGACAGCGCGGCCAGAGCCACAGTGGACATGCGTTTCATGAGGACCTCCCTATCGCTGGCATTACCCAGATCAGGTTCTGTTGGGTCGGCAGCCGCGACTGCCCTCTCAGCCCGCCGTTTCGCGCGAGCTCCCCAGTTCTTAATTTGTAGAACGCAGCATAACCCTCCCTGGCAGCGAGGGTCTCGGCGCGTGGTTCAGGAATTCCGTGGTAACTGCGGGAATGCCTCGGCAACGCCGTGGTTCACGATGGCTCCGCCAGCCACGTTCAACCCCAAAGCGAACGCTGGATCATCACTCAGTGCTTCGTGCCAGCCACGGTCGAGCAACCGCACCGCGTACGGCAATGTCACATTCGTTAGTGCGTACGTGCTGGTGTGCGGAACTGCCCCGGGCATATTCGCCACGCAGTAGAAAATCGTGTCTGCCACCGGATAGGTCGGATCTTCGTGCGTGGTGGGACGGGATGATTCGAAACAACCGCCTTGGTCGATAGCGATATCAACCAATACCGCGCCGGGTTTCATGCGGGCAACGAGTTCATCTTTGACCAAGTGCGGAGCGCGGGCACCGGCCACCAGCACCGCACCGATCACCAGATCGGCATCCAGGCAGGCGCGTTCGATCTCGAAGGTATTCGAGGCGATGGTGTCGATGCGGCCGTGGAAGGCGGCGTCGATCTGCCGCAACTTGGCGATGTTGGTGTCCAGGATCTTTACGTTGCCCTGCATGCCAACGGCGATAGTTGCCGCGTTCACCCCAGCAACGCCACCACCGATGACCACCACGTTGGCGCTCGGCACTCCGGATGCTCCACCGAGCAGCACGCCGCGTCCACCGGAGGCGCGTAACAGTGCTTCGGCACCGACCTGCGGAGCCAGCCGCCCCGCAATCTCCGACATCGGGGCAAGGAGCGGAAGGGATCCGTCCGGTAATTCAACAGTCTCGTAGGCGATGGCAGTCATGCCGCTGTCGATCAGTGCCTTCGTGAGCGGTTCGTCGGCTGCGAGGTGCAGGTAGGTGAACAAGACCAGGTCCGAGCGGAAGTACGGGTACTCCTGCGCGATCGGTTCCTTCACCTTCAGCAGGACGTCGGCGGTGGACCACACGTCGGCTGCGGTCGGCAGCATCGTGGCGCCGGCAGCGGTGTATTCCGCATCGCTGATCCGCGACCCCTCGCCAGCACCTGCCTCGATGACCACCTCGTGGCCGTGCCGGATGGCTTCGACCACTCCGGCGGGCGTGATCGCCACGCGGAATTCGTTGTTCTTGATTTCCCGGGGAACCCCAAGTCGCATGGCTGCCTCCTGCCGACGCCGATGCGACCAACAATCGGATAAACCGATGACGATGTCCACATCCGCGGAACAGATGGTCGTACATTGATCATGTGAGCGAACAAAATGCGAAATCAACCGGTCAGAGGGCGGCCCTGCCGAAGAATCTGCTGGGCTCGCTCGACGACGTGGACAAGAAGATCGTCGACGCCCTGGTGCGCGATGGCCGCCAGCCCAACAACGCGCTAGCCGCCCGGGTGGGTATCGCGGCCTCCACCTGCTTGGCTCGTACCCGCTCCCTCATCGATCGGGGCATCATCCGTGGATTTCGCGCCGATATCGATTACTCGGCTGCCGGCGCCGACCTACAGGCGGTGATCTTCGTGCGCGTGCGTCCCGCGGCCCGGCCAGGACTGATGGCGATGACCGAGCGCCTGGCCAACGAGCCGGGCGTGCTGAACGTGTTCTTCATCGCCGGTGCCTATGACTTCCTCATCCACATCGTCGCCTCCAACACCGAAGGCTTGCGCACCTTCGTGGCCGGCAACTTGTCCACCGATACCGATATTGAGTCGACACAGACCAGCGTTGTCTTCGAGCATCTGGCCGGTCAGGCTCCCTTGGGGTGAACGGCCAGTGGCCGCGTGCCATAGTCCGGTGGTGCGTAGTCCACTTGTTGTTCGTCCGGCACGTCATGACGAACTCGAGATAGCCGGTCGGATCTGTGTGGATGCTTATGAGGCTGCCGGCCAACTCGATGATGGCCCGGCCGGCGGTTACGGGGCTGTTCTCACCGACACAGCCGCACGGCACCTCAACGCGCTGCTGCTCGTTGCTGTGCGAGGCGCGGATGTGCTCGGAACAGTCACCATCACCCCAGAAGGTTCACCGTTCCGCGAGATCGGTAGAGACGACGAAGTTGAGTTCCGCTTCCTCGCAGTTGCCCCCTCTGCGTGGGGCGGTGGTGTGGGCTCGGCTCTCATTGACGCCTGTCACGCCCACGCCCGTGAAATCGGCGCACGTCGATTGGCGATCTGCGTTCGTGACAACAATGCCGGCGCCATGGCGATGTATGGCAGGCATGGATTCACGCGCATGCCCGAGCGCGACTGGCAGCCGGTGCCCGGCGTACGGCTACTCGCCCTCGAGAAGCCACTATGAGTGGGCCCAACCGGACTCGAACCGATGACATCTTCCTTGTAAGGGAAGCGCTCTAGCCAACTGAGCTATGGGCCCACGCGGAGGTTACCGAGGCCAGGGTCGTGCAGAGTTGGTGGGTAGCCTGCGAACGTGACTACAACGGTGGCCAAGGTCGTTGCGGCGCTTGAGGCGCGCTATCCGGTGGACCTGGCTGCTGATTGGGACGCCGTCGGTCTGGTGACCGGGGAGCCCCAGGGCTCGGTGTCCTCAGTTCTGTTTGCCGTGGATCCGGTCATGGATGTGGTGGACGAAGCGATCGCCACCGGCGCGGACATGATCGTGACGCACCACCCGTTGTTCCTGCGTGGGGTGCACTCGGTAGCGCCGATAACCCCCAAAGGGCGGGTGGTGCACACCTTGATCGGTCACGGCATCGCGCTGTATTGCGCGCACACCAATGCCGATCATGCGCGCCCGGGAGTCTCCGATGCCCTCGCTGCTGCCTGCGGACTTGAGCAGACCGTTGCCATCGATCCGTGGGGCGAGCAGACGGGAACCGGGCGGATTGGTGAATTGCCAGAGCCCATCACACTGCGCGAGTTGGCCGAGCGACTTGTGGCGGCAGTTCCGGCTACCGAACATGGGATCCGCATCGCCGGGGATGTTGATGAGCCGCTGCGGACCGTGGCGGTGTGCGGGGGAGCAGGGGATTCGCTGTTGGAGATCGTCGGTGATCGAGCTGATGTCTACATAACCGGTGACCTGCGTCACCACCGTGCTCAAGATCATTTGCTGGCCACAGGTCGGGCATTGATTGACGTTCCGCACTGGGCGGCAGAGTGGCTGTGGCTGCCAGATGCAGCGGCATTTCTGGCGGGGGATCTCGGCGCCGATAACGTGTCCACTTCGGTGTCGCGGATCGATACATCACCGTGGACCGCTCATG
>DASYOJ010000113.1:0-3745 GCA_036007925.1 Candidatus Nanopelagicales bacterium | reverse complement strand
TACTCCTGACCGAATCCTTGCGCTCGCAATCTGACATCCACGCCTTGGACTACCAGGACTGCGGAACCCGGGCGTTGCAGGAAATCGATCCTCGTGAGTTGGACGCGGCCGTGTTGGACATCGATCTGGGATCTGGGCCCGATGGAGTGGAAGTGGCTGCGGCCTGGCGTGAAGCGAATCCGGGTGTGGGGTTGGTGTTCATGACCCACCTGATCGAGCCCGCGGCACTGCTACTCGGCGGTGGCTTGGCGTATCTACCCAAGCGGCGAGCAACATCGGTGGATGCGCTGGTGGAGTGCGTGCGCGTAAGCGCCGCCGGGGGAGTGATGGTCGATCCTCACATTACCGATTCCCTGCCGGCGGCATCTGCCGGGCTGGCGGCGCTTTCCGCACACCAGCAACGGATCTTGCGCGAGATCGCTACCGGGGCCTCGAACAAGAAGATCGCAGCGGATCTAGGAATTAACGTCAAGTCCGTGGAAAACGCGACTGCTAGCGCCCTACGAACCCTCGGAATCGATGGAACCGATGAGAACGTCAGTGTGCGGGTGCTAGCGGCTTTGACCTATCTGCGCTTGTCCACGCAGACGCGCTGAGCGCCGTCACCCGATAGCCGGTGCAAGCCAGGAACCGTCGGCGTATGAAGCCTCAAGGGAGTCGTCGACGAAGTTCTTAAGCCTGTGAGATCGGCATCACTGGAGCATGCGGACAAAGCCAGTGCTCAGGTAGCGATCCGCACGTCAGCGGTGGCGGAGGTCGAGCAGCGGGCTCTAGGAAATCTTCGGCACTGTGATGCGAAAGACGTGGGTCCAGCCGTCGGCGCCGAGGTTGGTTGAGACCACGTCACCAGAAGCGTTGGCGTACCTACCGGAACCACCGAGCACCGGTCGGATCGTTCGCTGCCCGGGGGCCAACGTGGCGCCGGCTACGGGGTACTGGGAGATGCCTCCGACAACAAGCTGATCGACCTCGGTACCGAAGACGAACACCAAATTTGAGGCGCGCAATTGCTGCCCATTTGGTAGCTGCTCGACCAACGTGGTGAGTGTGCCGGTGAGGTACTGGCCATCGGCTGGCACGCCGTCAACGGCCATGGGAATGAAGAATGTGCGAACAGCACCGATACCGCTTCCGCTGATAGCCGTCGGCTGCACTGCTTCGTGGTAGACGCGCACCGTTTGTGTCGTTTCGTGCTTGGCGGCTTGGGCAGGCGTCCAGCCGATAACGGCCAATACTCCCGTGAGCAGGGCAATGCCGAGAATGCGAAAGCCGTTAGGCACCGATGTCCTCCAAAGGCGTGATGAGTGGTGAGCGGAATATTCCACGCGTGATGACTCTAATGAGGCGCTGACATCCCCAATCGCGAGCATGTTCGGTTTCCACACACATTGTGTCGGTGCACGTTGGCTCCAAACTCTGTTTTCTCCGTAGTGTGACCTATCAGGTCGCATACCTGGCGAACGTAGATGGTTCGGGAGAAAATATGAAGCTTCGACTGCTCGCCCCGATGTGTGCCGGAGCGTTGATGGTCGCGTCCGTCCTGGCTGCGCCAGCAGGTGCCGGTGGGCCCAGTAGCGGCAGCGCACCCATCGTTGTTGCAGTCGAGGCGCCGCTGTCCGGACCGCAAAGGGCCAATGGCCGCGACATGCTGCGTGGAGTCCGACTCGCGGCTCGGCAAGCCAATGCCAGCGGTGGGGTGCTCGGGCGGCGCATCAAGGTGGTGCCGGTCGATGATCAAGCCAACCCGAATCTGGCGGCCAGTGTTGTCGATGAGGCGTTAGGCGCCGGAGCGGTGGCTGTGATCGGGCCCTACAACTCTGCGGTCGGGGTTATCAATCTGCCGCTTTATCTCGACAGCGGCATCGTTCCCGTCCACATGACATCGTCAAACGCGACCGATGGGCTTGGCATAACGGTTCAGCCCAAGGACGATCAACTTTCACCCTCCGAAGCGGCCTACGTGCAAAGCTCGGGAGCATCGTCGGTGGCGATGCTGGTGGATCCTTCGGAGTTCACCCAAGATATGGCGGACCGGCTCGCGGCTAGTTTGCGGGCAGACGGCATTGCTGTCACTGAAATTCCCATTGCCGAGGGTCAAAGCGACTACAGCGCTGAAGTCACCCAGGCTCTCGCGCTCGCCCCGGATCTGGTCTACGTCAGCACCTACTACCCAGAGGGCACGAAGATCGCCAAAGCGCTGCAGGCCCGTGCTTCTGATGGCCCGGAGTGCCTCATGGGACTGGCGAATGTGGATCCGGCTTTCGTGGCGGCAGTCGATCTCGAAACGGCCCAACGCTGTGTGTTTAACGGTGTTCCGGCAGCGGAGCAGATGCCGGGAGCACGGGCTACGAAGTTCGTTCGCAACTACGAGCGTGCCTTTGATACCGAGCCCGGTGTCTGGGGAATCTTCACCTACGACTCCGCCAACGTGTTGTTCGACGCCATGGAAGAGGTCGGCAGTACCGCTTTCAAACCGGTGCTGAAAGAGTTGGACCGAATTCGTGGATTCGCAGGTGCCACAGGTGAAATCTCGATCAATGCGCAGACTGGAAATCGCAATGTGGTGCCCGTTTACATCCTTGAGGTGGATGACACCGGCACATTCGTCGTTGCTGATACAAACTGATCAGGGAGTTCGAACAGTTCACCACCATTGGGCGCAGGTTCGCAGAGGCGCCTCCATCGCTAAGGAAAAGGGAATCGACTGTGCTCAGAACATCGAAGAAACTCACGGCCGCGGTTGTCGCGGTGGCTTTCCTACTCGTCGCGCCGGCGGCGAACGCTGCTGAAATCGAGAAACTAGTGATTGAGCAGGATGCACCCGTTCTCGTCAACGGCCCGAGCGGTGAATCCACGCAAACCAACACCGGTGATCTGCTCTTCTTCGCAGCCGACCTGCGCAATGCCAAGGGAAAGAAGTTAGGGGAAGTCATCGGTCTGGTCACCACCTTCGATGTGACTCTCGACGGCGTCGAAGAGGAGGACCGCTTCCGCGAGCTCGTCTTCAACATGCGCAAAGGCCAAATCGTCGCGCTGGGAGCCTCGCAGTACGTCGCATCGCAGGCACCGGATTTTGCTGATGACAATGCTCCGGTCACGATCCCCATCGTGGGTGGGACAGGCGACTACTTCGGTGCGCGGGGGACTGTCACGACGAAGAAGCGTGCCGACGGAACCTACCGCCACACCTTCAGGCTGGTGAAGTAGCGCGGAGGGTAGCTACGCAAACCTGCACGTGATACCTCGCGAGCAGTAAGCGACAGGGGTGATGCTCCTGCCCAGGTGGTCGCCCGCACCTTGGACTGGTCGTTGACCACTGGGGCGGCGGCCCAGGACAATGACCGCCCATGAGCACTATGCGCGCGGTCACGTATTCCCAGGTGGGGGCTGCTGATTCGGTCCTGGAGATCTCGCACCTGCCGATCCCTAAGCCCGGACCGAACCAGGTGCGGGTGCGCCTGGCGTTTTCCGGCATCAACCCCACGGATGTGAAGACTCGTGCTGGGTTGACGCCCCGCGATCTCGCGCAGTTTCAGATCCCGCACCTCGATGGCTCCGGGGTGATTGACATCGTCGGAGCCAACGTCGATCCGTCACGCATCGGTGAACGGGTCTGGGTGATGATGGCGTCGTTCGACAGCGTGTACGGAACCGCAGCGGAGTACTGCGTGGTGGATGTTTCGCGGGTGCGTCCATTGCCTGCCGCTGTCGACCTGGAGTTGGGTGCGACCTTGGGTGTGCCGGC
>DASYOJ010000112.1:0-1827 GCA_036007925.1 Candidatus Nanopelagicales bacterium | reverse complement strand
GGAAGAGGGCACGCTCAGTCAGGCTGAAGTCGATGCCATTCGTGAGGCCATGCAGGCCACCCGTGGGGATGATCGGGAAGCCCGTCAAGCCGAGCGGCAAGCACAAAAGGCCGAGTTGCTCGCTGATCTGGTCACCGAGGGAACCTTGACGAGGGCGCAGGCAGATGCCATTTCCTCAGCAGAGAAAGGCGGCATGCGCGAGCTCATCGCGAACGGCACGATCGATCGCGAGGATGTCCAGGCGCTCAAAGCCGCGATGCGCGAGGGATCCGCTGGTGACCGCGCAGCCAAGCAGGCCGAGCGAGCCGCTGAGCGCGATGCGGTGCTCGCTGGTCTCGTTGCCGACGGCACCTTGACCCAGGCCCAGGCCGATGCCGTTGAGTCAGCCATCGCAGCCAAGCAAGCCGAACAGGGTGAGCGCGGAGAAGGTAAGCAGGGCAAGTGGGGCAACAAGGGTGAGGGCAAGCGCGGTATGAGTGGCGCACGCGCCTAGAACGGCAGCTGCCCGAGTCAGCTGCCGGAAGGCCCGCGGAGGTCGCGCAGGTGCGCGGCCTCCGCGAAGCTGAACATCGAAGAGTTCCCATCGGGGAACCACGCCACCTTGCTGATCGAGCAGGGTGGCAATTCCATGCGGTAGACGCTGTCGATCGGGGCTCCGACCGCATCGGTCACCAGCAACTTGATGGGCGTCACGTGCGCCACCACGATCACAGCCTGCCCCGGGTATGCATCGAGCACGCGGCGAAGGCCGCGGCGCACTCGCGACGAACATGCATCGAAGGATTCCCCTCCCGGTGGCGCGACTGCGGTACTTGCGAGCCAATCGGCCATTTCCTCTGGCCACTTCTCGCGCACCTCAGCGAAGGTATGTCCGTCCCAATCGCCGAACGAGCACTCAGCGAATTCATCGTGCACCTCGACGGTCAGCCCTGTCGTCTGGGCGATCAACTCGGCCGTCTGCCTTGTTCGCAGCAGGGGCGATGTCACGATCACCGCAGCTTCTTCGCGCATCGCGAGTTCCTCGGCCAACGCCTCACCTTGCGCACGTCCCAGATCATTCAAAGGCAGGTCCACCCCGCCGCTTCCGCTGAAGCGCTTGTCTAATGAATAGTCAGTAGCCCCATGTCGAGCCAGCACCAGCGTGGTCGGGGAACCAACAGATGCCCAACCGATCATCGTGCGGGCAGGCTCTTGACCGACCATCGCTTCGGCCATTTCACTGCGGGCTTCGTCTTCGAGTGCGTCTCCGACGACGTCTTCTGCCGACCATTCGCGCAGGAGTCGTCGTGACCCACCCTTGAGCGCGGCATCCAAGACCTCATTGACGATCCCGTCCGCTCGGGTGTTTTTGTCCCGCGGAACCCACGTATAGGTGACCAGCGAGGGATCATGCGCATCCCGCGCACGAAGGGCCAAAACACGCATGTCCTCGTTTTTGATCTTCCAGCGGCCGGACATCTGCTCGACGACCAACTTGGAATCTAGGCGAACTTCCACGCGTGCATCCGGGTCTTGCTCATGGACATACTCAAGTCCGGCGATGGCTCCCCGGTACTCGGCGTAATTGTTCGTTGCATGCTCAAGGAACTCACCGAATTCAGCTATGGCATCACCGCTGACGGCATCCGTCACAACCGTGCCGTAGGCGGCAGGACCGGGATTACCCCGCGAGCCGCCGTCGGCTTGGACGATGAACGATGTGCTCACTGTCGACTACAGGCCCGATTCGTCGGTGCGCACCAAAATGCACCGACACTCCTCGCAACGCATAACTTCGTCAGGAGCCGCTGCGCGGATCTCGGCCACCTCCGTGGGCGGTAACTCCAG
>DASYOJ010000111.1:0-1913 GCA_036007925.1 Candidatus Nanopelagicales bacterium | reverse complement strand
ACGAACCAACTCACATCGGCAAGTGGGTCGGCCATCCGCATCGCTGGTGCACCCCGCCAGGTGTCCACCAACTCGTGGATCACCGCCATGCGGTCCTCGACATCCAGGCCTTCCAGAGGCATTTCGAAGCGGGCGATCGCTACCGCATTTGATGCCTGTCCGCTGCGGTCGCCGGCATCACCGCGCAAACTGATCGGGACGTTCACTCGCAATTCGGGCACCGAAACTCCGTAGCGCTGGTGGTAGCGGTCGACACCACTGGCCACAGCGGCCATGAAGGCGTCGTTCACGCTGAAGCCACGCGACTTCGCTGCATGCCGCAGTCGATCGAAAGGAAAATCGAATGCCCCGAAGTGGTAGGTAGTCCCGCGGTCGGTCCACAGCGGTGAGAGCGGTGCCTCGGGCATAGACACTGCCTTGCTCACCGAATCCACTGTTTGCCGCACTACGTCGAGCGCTCCGGCAGGATCACCGAGCGCCTGCATGGCCACACTTCCTCCGGCGCGTATCGCACTTTCGGCGCTTTGACGCACCCGTGTCACGTTGTCTTCGATGTTCGCCCGAGCGATGTCGAGCATGCCGACGTCTTCTCCCCGCGGCACGTCGGGTGTGGGCGGATCGTCGGGGCTTGGATCTGGACCAAGTTCAAACAAGGACAGCGCCATCATCACCGTGGCTTGTCCATCGGCGATCGAGTGGTGCAACTTCAACGCAAAGGCCGCTTCCCCATCCGGCAAACCTTCAATCAAGACCGCCTCCCACAATGCCCGGTTACGGTCGAAATCGGTCAGCGACATACGTCGAACGTCGCTGAGCAACTCATTCCAGCCCGAACCTTCGGGAAGTCGGTAGCGGTGCACGTGGACATCTATGTCGAAGTCCGGATCCAACGCCAAGCGCGGAGCCGATAACCCGAACAGCCCGTACAAGGGGCGCATCCGAAGTGTGGGAACAAAATGAGTTAGTCGTTCCATTCGAGTGCGCAGGCGCTCCCAGCTCGGCGCACTATCCAGCACTGCCAGGGCGACCACCGTGCTACGCATGCGCGGATCGCCGGAGGCTGTGCGAAATGTCGCAGCATCCCAGCCGCGCAGTTGCGCACCAACCTTGCTGGGATCATCCATGCAGATCAGCCGACCTTCTCCATCACTTCATCGCTGACATCGAAGTTCGCATACACGTTTTGAACATCGTCGCTGTCATCAAGGGCTTCAATCAATCGAAAGACCTTGGTGGCGCCGTCCTCGTCCAGCGGGACGGTTACCGACGGAAGGAAAGTAGCTTCGGCGGAGTCGTAATCAATGTCAGATGCTTGCAGCGCTGTACGAACCGCCACCACATCGGTGGCTTCGCTGACGATCTCGAAGGAATCCCCTAGGTCATTGACTTCCTCGGCACCGGCCTCCAGTACCGCCATGAGCAGATCGTCTTCGGTGAGGCCGTCAACCTTGGGCACGATGATCACGCCTTTGCGGTTGAACATGTAGGCAACCGAACCGGGGTCGGCCATCGATCCACCGTTGCGGGTCATCGCCACACGCACTTCACCGGCGGCACGATTGCGGTTGTCGGTCAGGCATTCCACGAGCACTGCCACCCCGTTCGGCCCGTACCCCTCGTACATGATGGTCTGCCAATCGGCGCCGCCACCTTCAGCGCCGGATCCGCGCTTGACGGCACGCTCGATGTTGTCCAGCGGCACCGAGGACTTACGCGCCTTTTGGATGGCGTCGTAGAGAGTTGGGTTACCGGCTGGATCGCCGCCACCTTGTCGAGCGGCAACTTCGATGTTCTTGATCAATTTGGCGAAGAGTTTGCCTCGCTTGGCGTCGATGACCGCCTTCTTGTGCTTGGTGGTCGCCCATTTGGAATGCCCGCTCATGCGCTACCTCTCGACCTTTCCTTCGACCATG
>DASYOJ010000110.1:0-14841 GCA_036007925.1 Candidatus Nanopelagicales bacterium | reverse complement strand
AAATCGGACATAACGGCACTTCGTTATCTGAGCGTTATGTGCTTCATGGCTTGTTCAACTTGCGCCCGCGTGTGAGTACCACCACGCTAGGGGCGCTACGCGGTCACCGGGAGAGCGCGCAGCCACCAATAAACCGACGGGCGCCACCCCGGCCCCGTCTTGGATCATGGAGGCTGGAGTGGGAGTTCTCGAACTCACTTATTCGCAATTTCAGACTGTCTACAACATCTTGTCCTTCGCGCTGGCTTCGATGCTGGCGACGACGATCTTCCTGCTCGCGGTCCAAGGCCGCGTGCTGCCGCGTTACCGGCAGGCAGTTGTCGTCTCGGCCATCGTCACGCTGATCGCGGCCTACCACTACTGGCGCATCTTCGAGTCCTTCAAGGACGGATACGTCGCGGTGGATGCCGGTGACCCGGCGACTGCCATGAACGCCATGAGCTATGTACTGGTCAATGGCGAAGGCTTCAACGAGGGCTATCGCTACGTCGACTGGCTGCTCACCGTGCCGCTGCTGTTGTTCGAGGCCATCGCGGTCCTCGCACTGCCGCGTGCGGTTCGCAAGTCCTTGATGCTCAAGCTCATCCCGGCCTCGGTGCTGATGATCGTCCTGGGTTACCCGGGCGAGATCGCTACCGACACCGCACCGAAGGCGATCTGGGGTGCACTGTCCACCATTCCGTTCCTGTACATCCTGTACGTGCTGTTCGTCGAGCTCACCAAGGCCACGAAGACCCAGCCCGGCCAGGTTGCCAAGGACATCAACGGTCTGCGCTGGCTGCTGCTCGCGACGTGGGGCGTCTACCCGATCTCGTACATGTTCCCGATGTTCGGGCTCGACGGTGCAGACGCCTTCGTCTGGCGCCAAGTCGGTTACTCACTCGCCGACGTTCTCGCCAAGTGTCTCTTCGGACTGCTGATCTACAAGATCGCTCGCGAGAAGAGTTCGGTCGATTCCGCGGAGTTTGCAGAAAACGAGATGAAGGAAGCGCCTTCCAGCGTGTAGGTTTTCCTCGCAACTAGACGGCGGATCGGATGTTCCCGGCATCCGATCCGCCGTTTTTTTCTGCCGGATCGAATCGGGAGTCAGACCTGGTCAGTCGTCGATGACCGGAGCGTCGCCTTCGGAGAAGCCATACAGCGTCGGATCTAGGCACCGCACGAGGGATTCCTGGAGGAAGGTCAACCAGTCGTAGACATGAAACAACCCAGCCCGCGGATCTTCTGCAGGCAAGGAAGCCAACTCTTCGTGATTGTCATCTCCGATCTGGATCCGGGTGCCGATGGCAAGGCGCGCATCATTCAACGTCGCTAGCCAACTATCGGGCGAGCCCACGACAACCTTCTCTCCGGAACGCTCAAGTTCGGCCACGACGGTGCGCGCGTGCTGCACCTTGCCTTCTCGCAGGTCACGTTCTGTGAAGCGGCGGAAATCAGCCGCCTCTTGCTCATCGGCATAGGCATTGGGTAATAGCCGTGCCACCGCTGGATCATCCGATGGCCCCACCTCTTCGTCGGTCCAGCCCAACTGCGCCTCAAGGGGATCGGCGTCGTGTGGACGTTCCTCAGGTTTGACCAGGTCGATCACCTGCTGGGCCACCGACATCAGTAACCCTCGCTCCACTTGATCGACCCGCAGCACGATTCGACCTGTTGCCGTGCGTTGGAACCCGTATGTCGATTCGCCCACTGCTTACTCGTCTCGCTGCAAGGTGGCCCACAGGCCATAGGAGTGCATGGCTGTCACATCTCGCTCCATTTCCTCCCGGGTCCCGGAAGAGACCACCGCGCGGCCTTCGTAGTGGACATCGCGCATGAGCTTCTCGGCCTTTTCCCTCGAATATTTGAAGTAGGTCATGAAGACATAGGTCACGTAGGACATCAAGTTCACGGGGTCGTTCCACACGATCGTGATCCACGGGCGCTGAATATCCACCACTTCCTCGACCTGCTCGTCGAGTTCAGGGGATGCTGCGACCCGGGCCACGTCCCTAGTCTCGCAGCCAGACCCATGAGGTGCTGCGGGGACGTACCCTGGGGTCATGACACCGGCCGATTGCACCCAAGACATTGGCCTTACGCGCTACCAGATTCCGGGGCCAGCAGCGGATCTGCCGAATCCTGCTCTCCTGAATCGGATTCGTGAGTCAGTTATCGGCGACGACCAGGTCATGTGGGGCCCTTTCGGAGCCCGTCGCGTCACCTACGCCGATTACACCGCTTCCGGACGTGCACTTTCCTTCCTTGAGGACTTCATCCGCGACGAAGTGCTACCCCGATACGCAAACACGCACACCGAGTCCAGCGGGACGGGTCTGCAAACCACTCGCTTGCGCGAAGACGCTCGCGCCCGCATCAAGGCTGCCGTCAATGCCGATGAGGAAACGTGCCTCATCTTCTGTGGGTCCGGCTCTACCGCTGCGGTCAACAAACTCATTGGCATCCTCAACCTACGTATTCCGGCGGACCTGGACGCTCGCTATTCCCTTGCTGCACATATACCCCCAGACGAGCGTCCTGTCGTTTTCATCGGCCCATACGAACACCACAGCAATGAGTTGCCGTGGCGAGAATCGATTGCTGATGTTGTTGCCATTCCCGAAGACGCGGAGGGTCACCTGGACATCGGGGTCTTGCGCACTCGCCTTGAGGAGTTCGCGCACCGCCCACTTCGCATCGGAGCGTTCAGCGCTGCGAGCAACGTCACGGGCATCGTGACCGACACCCACGAGATCAGTTCGTTACTCCACGAGCACGGAGCCCTGGCGTTTTGGGACTACGCGGCCTGTGGCCCTTACGTCGATATCGACATGCAACCGCGCTGCACCGAGCATCCGCTCTCGTACAAAGATGCCGTGTTCCTATCCCCCCACAAATTCATCGGTGGTCCCGGGACACCCGGGGTCTTGCTCGTGCGGCGTGAGCTACTGACCAATTCAGTGCCCGATACCGTTGGCGGGGGAACCGTTGCCTACGTCAACACCAACGAACACGTCTACCTCACCGATCCCGAACACCGCGAAGAAGGCGGGACCCCCGCGATCATCGAGTCCATCCGCGCGGGCTTGGTATTCGACCTCAAGGATTCGGTGGGTGTCGATGTCATTCGGGCACGCGAGGATGACTTCGTTCGCCGGGCCATTGATAGCTGGGCAGCAAATCCAGCCATCGAGGTGCTGGGGAACACCGAGGCCGACCGACTGTCCATCGTGAGTTTCGTCGTCCGACACCCTGGAGGTCGGTACCTGCACCACAACTTCATCGTTGCCGTTCTCAATGATTTGTTCGGAATCCAATCGCGCGGCGGGTGCTCGTGCGCTGGTCCCTACGGGCATCGTCTGCTGGGAATCGACGTGGAACGTTCGCACGAATTCGAACGGGAGATCAGTCATGGTTGTGAAGGCATCAAACCCGGCTGGACCCGCATCAACTTCAATTACTTCATTTCCGAAGCGGT
Organism: Candidatus Nanopelagicales bacterium; assembly: GCA_036007925.1. Classification (GTDB taxonomy): domain Bacteria; phylum Actinomycetota; class Actinomycetes; order S36-B12; family S36-B12; genus S36-B12. The sequence continues at coordinate 11,384 of DASYOJ010000110.1, read as the reverse complement.
CTTCGACTATCTGGTGCGGGCGGTGCATCTGACCGCGGAGTTCGGGCATCGCCTCTTGCCCCTCTACCGCTTCGATACCTCGTCCGGGCTTTGGCAGCACGTTGATGGCGCTGTGGAGCCACCCCTGCGCTTGACGGATCTGCGCTACGACTCCGATGGTCGGCTCACGTATCCCGTGCAGCACGACCAAGCTCCTGAGTCTGCCTTGCAGGAGTACCTGCAGCAGGCCTGCCAGTTGCTCAGCGACTCCCACGAACCCGAACTCGCCGAGGCTCTACCGGGCGGTTCGGATGACTTCGAGCAGCTTCGCTGGTTCGAAGTGGCCCGCGCGCTCGACTAACGCACCCGGATCGTGAACTCCTGGGAAATCCCCGGGGAGATTCCGCCAGCCCGACGCGAGATGACCCGATACGTCCACCGCTTCTTGGCCTTCTGGGCTTGTGCCTTAATCGTCACGCGGCCCTTAGCGTTCGTGCGCGCGACCTTGACCTTGCGCCAGGTGCCCTTCTTCAACACCTGGAGCACGACCTTTTGATCTGCCTGCGCCGGCCGCACAATGGCCCGGACTCGGATGCGATCACGGGACCCGACCTTCTTCTTGGTCTTGAGTTTCGCTGTAACACTCGCTCCGACCGCAACATCAAAGGCACCGCTTTGCGAGGCGGCGATGGAACCCACAGCCGCAGTGGACAGGCGGATTCGGCCCGAAGACGGCAGGACCACCTGGAAGGAAACCGAACCATCAGCAGCGCTGGCGCCACTTTGCAATGCCTGCCAATCACTCGCGCCGACCGGCTGGAACTCGAGTGTCACCGGAACATCGGGCACGCCTGCTCCATTGAAGGTGACTCCGCCGGCCACCGATGTGGGTTGGCCGACAACCACAGCAGGTGTCGCATCGATAGCAACGGCGGCCTCCGCCGGCGCCAGCGACTGCGCGTAGCTACGCAGCACACTCCATTGGGCGGGGTTCTCTCCGCCGATCGTCCATAGCGCCGCACCGTTCAGTCCGTACTCGCCCACCAATTGCGTGCGAGCCAGGACTCCATCGGGCCCCACGAAGTTGACCTGCCGCGCAGCCCGACAGGTTTGCCGGGTGCCGGAGGAATCTGTCCAGTCGACGTCCTTGGTGTAGCGGAAAGAGCTTTCCTGACGGACCGGATCCCAACGCACATCCGCATCGGTGAGACCGTAGGTCTCCAGCAGCCCTGGAATGTTCGCGGCCGTGACAGCGGCCATTGACGTGGCAGAACGATACGCACGTCGCTCAGCGGCGGAACCGTTCTTACTGGGGCACACCCCCGAGAGCCGGAAATCGCCGCCTTTCGTGCGGGTCCGGGCTCGGCCGTAGGTGGGGACACCGATTTGCAACTTGGCCGGGTCCATAACGGTTACGGCGTACTCCACGTTCGCGCGTACCCAGTCCATCGGCGCGATAGGACCGACGGACTGCACGGTGTAGTCGTAAGCCATGATTCGAACGCGATCAGCGTGTGGGGCGATGCCTTCGAGGTTGTATACCCAGTAGCCGTTGCGTCCGCCACAGTTGTTACTCACGCTGCATGGTCCGGGGATGGTGACCGACAAGAGTTTGCCCTGCGCGCGTAGCGCCGCACCGAGTTCGGCGACGAACGTTGTCCAGTTCGGCCGTGTCGATTCCCAACTCGACCGGCCGTCGCTGAAGGCGAAGTTCTCGTAGTCCAGGTCAAGTCCGTCGTAGCCGTTATTAACCGCTAGGGCCACGAGATCGGCAACGTGCTGGCCACGTAAAGCAGGATCGGCCAGCGTCTGGGCCATGCGACGTTTACCCGAAGCGTCGGCGATCGCCGGTAGGACCACCAGGCCGGCTTCGCGTAAGCGCTGCATCGCCCAAGCGGCATTGGCTTCGCCATTGGTGAAGTTTCGGTTCAACGTCACCTTGATGCCCCCACCTCTGCGCGCGGTGGCTGAGTACCAAAACGGCGATACGTCTTCGAATAGGTCAGCGTTCGCTACCGCGCTATCGACCCCGGTGGGCCGCCCCGGCGAGGTCATCCAGTACGGCATCCAGCCACTCAGGACCCGATCAGGAGCATTGGCCGCTGCTGGTGGGGCGGCGGGCACCTGACCCACGAGCAGGGAGCCAACGAGGGCCAGGACGACAGCGATCGGGAGGGGGAAGCGACGCATTCCAGCATTGTGCGTTACCGACTCGCCGGCGCGATGCAGCGGGGCGGGTGTGTCCTCACCGCAGCACGCGGGCGATCTCCCCTGCCGCTCGGGCAACCCGCGGCCCTACATCGCCTTCATCGATGTCCCGGAACGACACCACTCCCACACTGGCTTCCAACCCCGGCACACCCAGCACCGGAACGGCAAGTCCATTCACCCCAGGAGCGACGTCTTCGCTGGCAACAACCCACGGCGGGTCCAGCGCCCGGGTTCCAGCTGTTCGCGCGGCAAGAATGGCTCGACCCGCCGCGGCGGCTTCCAAGGCGCTTCGGCTTCCGACGCGGTAGGTGACGTGCATATCCGAGCGGGTGGGCTCGGCAACCAAGGCAGCGACAGTTTCCGGCCCATCGACCAGGGACAGGTAGGCGGTGCATCCCACGGCATCGGAGAGCATGCGTAGGGCCGGGAACGCGGCGTCGCGGACAACAGGCTGAAGCTGGCGGCCCATCGCCAAAACACCCATTCCCAATCGGCAACGACCATCCCCACCGCGGCGGATCAGCGCGTGTTGTTCGAGGGTGACCACCAAGCGATAGACCACCGTTCGTCCGATACCGAGCCGATGGGCCAACTCGGTGATCGTCAAGCCCTCGCCGGATTCGGCTACTTCCTCCAGAACGCGCAATCCGCGGTCAAGGGTCTGAGAGGTTTCCGCGGCCATACCGACAGCCAATCACGAACAGAGGGCACGGGCGAGAGGCGGACCTCATCCGACCCTCGCCCGTGCCACTACTGACGACTACTCAGGCGCGATTTAGGCCTTCGCGGCTGATTTGACGTTGAACGACGCGATGATCTCGTAGATCCCGATAACGATCAGCCAGATTCCCACGACCCACGTCAACGTGACCAGTGAGATACCCGGCCAGATCAGCACGATCAGACCGCCGATCAACATCACGATGCCGAAGAAGATGTTCCAGCCGCGGCCGTCCTTGTTCTCGAAACCGAGGAATAGTGTCGCGAAACCCCGGAACAAGAACCCGATGCCGATGAACAAACTCAAGATGTACAACTCCTGGAATTCCCCGCGAATCGCGAAGATGCCCAGCACGAGGGACAAGATCCCGGTGATGATGAACAGCGCGCGCATACCTCCGGTGAGGCCGGCGGCAAAGCCACGCACGATGCTGAAGATTCCCGAGACGATCAGCCAGATGGCAAAGACGATTGCCACGACCAAGATCGTCTTGCCCGGCCACACCAGTGCAACGACACCCACGATCAGGCTCAAGATGCCGGCGAACAGCAGCACCCACCAATTGCGGCCGATAGCGGCCATGATGTTGTCCGTGGGCTCTTCGACCACGATGGTTTCCGACTGAGACATGTGCATTCCTCCGGTATCGGCCCTGCGGGTGTTTCCCTAGGTGCCGCACGAATGGTAGGGCTAGTACCCATTGGCCCAGGGCTCAAACACGACTTGACCGGGCATCACTCTCGCGGTTCCCGTGCAAATACGGGGTTTACCAGGCGTCAGTCCTGACTCCACGCGCTCGGGTCGCTCCAGCGATCCCAGACGTCGGACAACACACCATCTTCGGACATTTCACCCAATGCACGGTCAACGCAGGCCAGCAGTGGGTTGCCCGCGACCATCGCCATCGCCAGCGATGCCTCCGGTACCTCGACTCCGGCGACGAGGGAGAAATCGACATCGCCGGCTTCGGACAACCAGCGCCGCGTGGGTTCATCTACAACAACGACGTCTGTCATCCCCAATGCTGCTTCGAAGCTATCCCCACCTCGAGCCCACTCGTATCGAGTGTCGACATCCATCCAGTCTTGGGCGATCAACCACGGTGGCCCAGAACTCTGGAAGGTCGCCGCCCACGTGAGCTGATCGGGGGTTCGTAGCTGTTCTGCGTCGTCACCTGGCGACCGGTTGTCCGCCACAATCGCTGCCACATCTTGGCTCGTCGTGACTAGTTCGAGGGGGACTTGTGCGTACGGACGCGTGTACTCAACGGCAGGAAACTCCTCGCCTCGCGGACTGAAGCCACCGATCGCGACGTCATAGTCAAGGAACCGCCCGGTCACCACCTCATCAGGGCTCACGAACTCCCAGGTGACTTCCTGCGGACGAAATCCCAACTGCTCGCCAAGGGTGTACGCCAGATCGGATTCCAGGCCCTGCCGATCGGCTGGTTCGTCGGTGAAGAAAAACGGCGGCGCTGGGACATCACTTGTCGCGAAGGTCAAAGCCCCTGGTTCCACAGTGGTCAAATTGGGCCGCGAGCACGGATCAAGGGCGTCGGGATCGATTTGCTCATCACGGGCCTCCGCCGATGGCGCAGGAGGGTCACCGGCAACCGTTCCATCCGCGCACCCGGCCAACACGAGCGCCGTCGCGACGAACGGCGCGGCGATCAGCCAGGCGGTGGAGTGGCTAGTCCTCACTACGCGGCAGTCCGGAGTGGATCTCTTGGCATTCGGGACAGACCGGATACTTGGATGGGTCGCGACCGGGGATCCACTTCTTCCCGCATAAAGCCGTGATCGGCTGGCCGGTCACGGCGCTTTCCACGATCTTGTCCTTTTCGACGTAGTGAGCGAAGCGCTCGTGATCGCCGTCGTCGTAATCGGCGGTACGCTCCTCGAGCAGCGTGCCTCCGCCGAGATCCGGTGATTCCAATGGCGTTGCATCCGACATGCCGCCAGTGTAAGTCGCGGCGGGTGCGGATCCGCATTTCGGATGACCTCGTGGACAAGGCCGACGTATACCCCCTAGGGTATTCATATGGCAACTCGTGAACTAACAGAGCAGACATTCGCCGACACCGTGGGTGAGGGCGGCATCGTCCTGATCGACTTCTGGGCCTCGTGGTGCGGTCCGTGCCGCACGTTTGCCCCCGTCTACGAGAACGTATCGGAGGACAACCCGGATATCACCTTCGCCAAAGTCGACACCGAAGCCGAGCAGGGCCTTGCGGGCTACTTCCAGATCAGCTCGATCCCCACGCTCATGGCTATTCGCGATGGCGTGGTGCTGTATTCCCAAGCCGGTGCCCTTCCGCAACCCGCACTGGAGAACTTGGTGCAGGCGGTCCGCGATGTCGACATGGACGACGTCCGCAAGCAGATCGCTGAGGAACAAGCCTCCGACACGCCCACGGAATAAGCCCGCTGGTCCTGGCACATCGGGACTTTCGGCGGTCCGTACGAAGCGCAGCGCGATCTACCGTGAAAGTGGCGGCAGGCGCCGCAGCAGTTGACACACAGGGGAGGTCGCCATGCCGCAACAACCGTTGGCCCAGGTACCCAAGGACGCCACCTGGTTTTGGCAAGAGCACGGAGCATGCCGTCTCGTTGACCCGACCTTGTTCTTCCATCCGCAAAACGAGCGGGGCGTCGCACGGATCCGGCGCGACAGATCAGCCAAGGCGATCTGTGCACGGTGTCCCGTTCGACTCGAATGCGCCGACTACGCCATCCGCGCCCGGGAGCCCTACGGCGTGTGGGGCGGGCTGAGCGAGGAAGACCGCGAACGCATCTACCGCAGGCTGGATTCGCAGAACTACCCGCGCCATCGCGGCGAGGGCCTGCAGGCCGCCGGCCCTGAGGTTGACCGCGCCATCTCCCCGCAGGCCTTCGGACTCGCCGCCGGCTAACCGGTCACTAGGGTTTCGCAGGTGACGGCGACACCGAACCTGCACGGGCGGGACTTCCTCGCAGAAAAGGACTTCACTGCCGAAGAGTTCACCTTCTTACTCGACCTTGCCCAGGAATTGAAAGCTGAACGGGCCGAGGGGCGAGAACGCCCTCGCCTGGTCGGTCGAGGCGTTGCACTTATCTTCGAAAAAACCTCGACCCGCACACGCATTTCCTTCGAAGCCGCGATAGCCCAGCAAGGCGGCTTCTCCACGGTGCTCGATTCCCACACCAGCCAGATCGGGCACAAGGAGTCCATCGCCGACACCGCACGGGTGCTCTCGCGCGTGTATGACGGAATCGAATACCGCGGATCTGATCATATGACCGTCACCGAACTCGCCGAGTACGCAAGTGTTCCGGTCTTCAACGGTTTGACCAACACCTGGCATCCCACCCAGATGCTGGCGGACTTCCTCACGATGCGCGAGCACTCTCCCGCCGGTCCGAAGGCACCCGCGTCAAGCATCTCTTACGCGTACGTCGGTGACGCCCGGTTCAACATGGGTAATTCACTCCTGTTCACCGGTGCCCTCCTCGGCGCAGATGTGCGCATCGTGGCACCACGCGAACTGTGGCCAGCGCAGGACATTCAAGATCTTGCTCGCGAGCAGGCAGAGGTTTCCGGAGCGCGCATCACCCTCACCGAAGACCTCCCCGAAGGTGTATCCGGTGTTGATTTCGTGCATACCGACATATGGGTATCGATGGGCGAACCAGAACAAGTCTGGACCGAGCGGATCGAACTGCTGCGCCCGTACCGGGTTGATGCCGGCGTTATGGCTGCGGCCGGTCCGCAGGCGAAGTTTTTGCACTGCCTTCCGGCATTCCACGACACCAAGACCGATATTGGACGGACTGTCGCCGAACGCTTCGACCTGACTGATGGCGTGGAGGTCTCGGCGGAAGTGTTCGACTCCCCCGCCAGCATCGTTTTCGACCAAGCCGAGAACCGCCTGCACACGATCAAGGCGGTGCTCGTAGCCACCATGGCCAGGGGCTAGCCCAGCCGGGTACGCAACGCCTGGAGTTGCCCGCGCAGTTCCTCCGGAACCCGATCACCGAACAATGCGAAGTAATCCTCGGTCATATCGGCCTCGGCCAGCCACGAGTTCTTATCGAGTGCGAACAATTCGTCGAGCTCTGCGCGAGTGATCGCCACACCGTCGAGGTCAAGGTCCTCGAGCACTGGGAGTCGGCCGATCGGGGAATCATGAGCATCCGCGCGACCTTCCAACCGACGGACGATCCACTCCAAGACCCGGGAGTTATCGCCGAAGCCTGGCCAGATGAATCGGCCCTGCTCATCTCGACGGAACCAGTTGACCGAGTAGATGCGCGGCAACTTCTCCGGAGAAGTGAATGCGCCGATTTTCAACCAGTGACCCCAGTAGTCCGCCATGTTGTAGCCGCAAAACGGCAGCATCGCGAATGGGTCTCGGCGCAGCTCACCGACCGTTCCTTCGGCCGCAGCAGTCTTTTCGCTCGACATCGTGGCGCCCATGAAAACTCCGTGCGCCCAATCGAAGGACTCGGTCACCAAGGGCACGTTGGTTGCGCGACGACCACCGAACAAGATCGCATCTATCGGCACACCCGTGGGGTCCTCCCAGTTGGGTGCGATCGTGGGGCACTGCGCGGCCGGAACGGCGAACCGGGCGTTCGGATGTGAGGAAGGCTCCGTGGAATCTGGAGTCCAATCCCTACCCTTCCAATCGATCAGGTGGGCCGGCGGTTCTTCGGTCAGACCTTCCCACCACACATCTCCGTCGTCGGTCAGCGCGACGTTGGTGAAGATGCTGTTGCCGGTCAGCGTGCGAATCGCGTTGGCGTTGGTGTCCATGCCCGTTCCCGGGGCGACCCCAAAGAAACCCGCCTCCGGATTGATGGCGTACAGCCGACCATCTTCTCCGAAGCGCATCCAGGCGATGTCATCCCCGATGGTTTCGACCTTCCAGCCAGGGATCGTCGGATCGAGCATGGCCAAGTTAGTTTTCCCGCAGGCAGAGGGGAATGCCGCGCTCACGTACTTCACGTCACCCTCGGGCGAAGTGAGCTTCAAGACAAGCATGTGCTCGGCTAGCCAGCCCTCATCGCGCGCCATCGCTGAGGCGATGCGCAATGCGTAGCACTTCTTCCCGAGGAGAGCATTACCGCCGTACCCCGAACCGTAGGACCAGATCTCACGTGTCTCGGGGAAGTGCACGATGTACTTGGTGTCATTGCACGGCCACGCGACATCCGGGCGTGCATCGCCGTTCTCGTCCACCAGCGGATAGCCAACTGTGTGCAGCGCCGGCACGAAATCCCCGAACTCACCTATCTGCTCGAGGGCAGCAGCTCCCATGCGAGTCATGATCTGCATGCTGAGCACCACGTAGGGCGAATCGGTGATCTCTACGCCCAACTGCGAGATTCGTGATCCGAGCGGACCCATCGAGAAGGGGATCACGTACATCGTGCGACCGCGCATACTCCCGGCAAACAGTCCGGTCAACGTCCCACGCATCTGGCTCGGCTCGGCCCAATTGTTGGTGGGGCCAGCGTCGATCTCACGTTGGGAACAAATAAACGTGCGCTCTTCTACTCGGGCGACATCTCGGGGGTCGGATCGAGCGAGGAATGAGTTGGGTCGCAGGTCCTCGTTCAGTTTGATGAACGTGCCCGACTCCACGAGTTCGGCGGTCAATCGATCCCATTCCTGGGTAGACCCATCGCACCACTGCACGCGGTCGGGCTGGGTCAACTCAGCGACTTCCTCGACCCATTCGAGCAAGGTCTTGTTCTTCGTGGGGACGTCGTGTAATCCGGGAATGGCCATTGTGACTCCGTTGTCGCCTGGTGAGTGTCCGGTCCTGTTCGGTTAGTGGCGCCGGGAAGGAGGGACGCGAGTCGCAAGGACTCCCGTGACGCGTGATCGAAGAATGGCGTGAACATTCCGCTTAAGCACGCTCAGACAGGCGTGTAAACGCTGTCCTGTGAGCAACAGCACAGCCCGAGTGTGACCACGATTACCCGTTCTCCTCGTGGACCGGTCCAATCAGCGTCGGGCCGCCTCGATCCGGTCGAGGTAGGGCGCACGGGGTGTGGTGATGGCTTCGCGCACCATCTGCGCGTATGCCTTCGCGCCTTCGGGCCGTAGGTGATAGCCGTCGTTGTAGAGGTATTCAGGGTTGTCGCCAGCTAGCTCGTTCCAGTCCAGCAACACCACACGATCGCTGCGGAACTTGCTATCGCACCTGCGCAAGATGCGATTGTTCGGCTTCTCCCACGAACGCGGCACCTTGAAATTCACCAAGTACACAGTCCGACCCTTGCCCACGGCACGAACGATCTGGCGGCAGGTCTTCACGGAGTGGCTTCCATTGGTCCCGAGATGGACCACCACGTGCTCGGGAAGCTTCGAGCCCCTCTTGCGCAACAGCCCGATCCCACTGCTGGCCTGGCGGGAAACCTTGGCATCAACGATAGGAATTCCGGCCTTATGCAACTGCGACTTTGCGCCCAACATGACCGAGTCTCCGATGGCGATGGCGTCGAGATCCTTCGCGAACGCCGATGGGGCCATCCCCATCATCACCAGAGCTAGCAAGCCGATGAGCACACTTCGTCCCGCTGCCACACTTTTACGACGCACGAGCCCCGATCACCGCTCCCAGAGTTTCCATCACCTCAGCGAGCACAGTCTCGCTGGTCGCCATGTTGATCCGCACGTGCCCAGCACCAGGGGCACCGAATGGCAATCCGGAATTCACCGCCAGGTGACCTTCGTTAAGCAACGCCTCCGCGGGATCTTCCCCCAGCCCGTCGATGCGCACCCAGGCCAGATACGACGCCTCCGGCCGGACCCAGGTCAGCCCGCTATGGGCCAGTTCGTCCATGCCGATCGCGAACTGTGCGCGACGCCTGTCAAGCGCGGAGATCGCCTCGGCCAGCCACGAACCTCCCTCGCGATAAGCCGCCAACGTGCCCAAAACACCGAAGTGGCCGACTCCAAACGTCGCCTCGAGCGGCACTTGCTCGCCGAGCACGGGTGCGGTGGTGGCCGTGCCAACGACCTGCGCGCACTTCAAACCGGGGATGTTCCACGCCTTCGATGCCGACACACATGCCACCGCTCGGGCATCGTCACCGGCCACCGATAGGTAGGGCGTATGCACAGCACCGGGCAAGGTGAGGGGTGCGTGTATCTCATCGGAGATCACTACAACGTCATGTTCGGCGGCGAGTTCGGCGACGGTGCGCAGTACCTCGGGCGAGTGCACGGTGCCCGTCGGATTGTGCGGGGAACACAACACGTAGGCGCGCACCTGCGGATCGGCGAATGCTTGCTGCATTGCTTCGATATCAATCTCATACCCCGGCCCGGACTGCTGTAGCGGAACCTCGCGCACGACGCGCCCGGCGACTTTCTCCACAGTTGAGAAGAACGGTGGATAGATCGGGGGGTTGATCACCACGTGATCGCCGGGGTCGGTCAACTGCAGCAAGGACTGCGCGATCCCGGTCATGACGTCACCGAGAACCAGTACCTGCTCCGGGGATACCGACCAGGACCACTGGGCGTGGGCGAAGTCCGCGAAGGCCTCGGGCACTTCATCCGCCCAGCGGTAACCGGTATCGGAGCGATCGATAGCGGCATGCAGCGCTTCGGCGATCGGCGGCGCCAGCGTGAAATCCATCTCCGCCACCCAGGCGGGTAGCGCATCTTTCGGGTAGTAGCGCCACTTGACGCTGCGCCGTTCCCGCAAGCGCTCCAGGGGAACGTCATCGATGGCCATCGGCCTATCGTGCCCGATTAGATGGACAATTCACCGCGCACAACGCTGTCCGCGCTATGCGTGACATCACCATCGAACTGCTCGAGCGAGATGTCCACGACCGGGAACTGCTGCATGTCCATGCCGTCGGGCAACGGAAACTCGTTGACCTCGGTGCTGCCGAGAACGCCAATCGAGATCATCGACGATGCATCAGGGGCGAGCATCCACACCTCGTAGTAGCCCTGCGGTGCCGGCAATCCGGGCACGTCGACCACGAGCTTGGGCCCGTTCGTGGTTTGGCGGACCTGGGCCACTCCGCGCACATCTGTTCCAGCGAGCGGCTCGAGTTCGGCCTGGGCAATGGTGGGAGGCGGGTTGTCGCGATCCATCGCGACGACTGTGCCAAGCGACCCAACCAGCACACCTACGGCGGCGGCCAGCGCGAACCAGCCCGCCTTGCCCCCACCGCGTGAGGTGTGGGTCGATTGCGTCCGGACCGGTCCGTCGGATTCGATCTCGTCGGTGATGCGCTGCCACAGGGCATCTGGTGGTGCCATCGGGCGGTCCTCATCGGTGATCGCCCGTGCACTATCCACCACGGCTTGCAACTGGTCGACTCGGGCTTGGCACGCACCACAGGTGCGCAGGTGACCGGCGTTGACCCCTGCTGCGTCCTCCCCCAGGGCGAGAAGCGCGATGGTTTCGTCGTCGTAATGGTCGTCGTACTGCTTGCCCGAAGGCGATTCAACGCGGGACACC
>DASYOJ010000109.1:0-2039 GCA_036007925.1 Candidatus Nanopelagicales bacterium | reverse complement strand
ATGAGCCCGTATTCGCGGGCGTCATCGGCGGTGAACCAACGGTCGCGATCGGAGTCCTTCTCGATCTGCTCAATGGTCTGGCCGCTGTGCTCGGCAATCAGTGTGGCCATGCGCTTCTTGATGAACAGCATTTGCTCGGCCTGAATTTTTATGTCTGAGGCTGTTCCGCCGATACCGCCCAGCGGCTGGTGCATCATGATCCGGGTGTTCGGGGTGGCGTAACGCTTTCCGGCCGCGCCAGCACACAGCAAGAATTGCCCCATTGAGGCGGCCAGACCCATGGCAACTGTGGCGACATCGTTCGGGATCAACTGCATGGTGTCGTAAATGACCATGCCCGCGGTGATCGACCCACCGGGTGAATTGATGTAAATGGAGATATCCCGTTCGGGATCCTCTGCTGCCAAGACCTGCAATTGCTTGGCGATGCGGTCGGAGTTCTCGTCGCGCACCTCGCCCTCGAGCCAGATGATGCGCTCGCGCAGCAATCGCTCATCGAGCATGTCGCCGAAGCCGCTCATGCTGCCGCCGGGGGAACGAAAACCGGGGTTGCCGATGGTGCTCACCGAACCTCCTGTAGATCTACTACGACGACCCTAACGGCGATCAGCGTTCTCCACCCATTCGCGGGACCTAGGTTCGCCGACAGCCGAAACTTCCGGTGGGCTGACTACTGCTGTTCTCCGCCCTCAGCGGCGGCCATCTGGGCCTGCAATTGAGCCATCTGCGCAGCCTGCATGGCCTCGTTCAACTCCGCATCGAGTGCGGCGAGGTCGATGACCGTGCCATCGGTATCAACCACCGATGCGTTCTCTAGCACGAACGCGAGCGCCTTGGATCGGCGAATATCCGACAGCGCCATCTGCACCTGGCCGGACTCCACCAACGCCTGCGCCAGCGCATCAGGGGCCATTCCATATCGCGGTGCCTGCTGCATCAGCCAATTCGACAATTCCGATTCACCGACCGTGACTTCCTCGGATTCGGCGATCTTGTCCAAGATGAACTGGCTCTTGAGCGCCTCTCGCGCTTGTTGCTCGACCTCGGCGCGGTGTTCATCGGTGCCTTCGTGACCGTCCTCGAAGTGCGCATCCACCTCCGCAGCGATGATCCCCTCGGGCACCGGGAAGTCCACAGACCCCATCAGGGCCTCGTGAACGCGCTCGCGTGCTTGTTGCCCTTGTTCCATGCGCTTCAGGCGCTCCACCCGGGTCTTGGCGTCTTCGCGCAACTCCTCCACAGTGTCGAACTCCGAGGCCATAACGACGAATTCCTCATCCAGTGCAGGCAGTTCCCGCTCGCGCACGGCTGTAACCGTTGCGGTCACGGTGAGCGGAACACCGGTCCAGTCACCGTTGCTGGGAGTGAAAGCAAAGGTTCGCGTCTCGCCCGCGGACGCGCCCCGAATGGCTTCATCGAAGCCCGGCAGCATCCCGTCAGTTCCCATCTCATAGGACAGTGCCGTCCCCGATAGGTCCTCCACCTCATCGCCGGCATCGGTAGCACCGGACAGATCCACCAAGAGGACGTCCCCGTCCTGGCAAGCCCGATCGACGTCCTTCAAGGACGCGAAGCGGCTGCGCAGATTGTCGATGTGTTCGTCGATGGCCGCCTCGGTTGCGGTGGCCGGATCCACCTCTACGGAAAGCTCCTTGTAGTCCGGCAAATCGAACTCTGGACGCACATCCACCTCAGCGGTGAAGGTCACGTGCTGACCATCTTCAATTTCCGTGACATCTACCTCTGGACGACCAACCGGCACGATTTCCTGCTCTCGCAGCGCGGTCTCGTAGGCCTTCGGGACGGCGTCGTTGATGACTTCCTCGAGAACCGCTCCCCTGCCAAATCGCTGCTCGATCACCCGCGATGGGACCTTGCCCTTACGAAAGCCCGGGACAGTGATCTGCTTGCCGATCGACTTGTAGGCCTCGTCGAAACTCGGCTGCAACTCCTCAAAAGGAAGCTGCACCGTCATCTTGACGCGCGTGGGGCTGAGGGTCTCGACGTCGGTCTTCACGAACTACTCCAGTGGTCGGTGA
>DASYOJ010000108.1:0-3362 GCA_036007925.1 Candidatus Nanopelagicales bacterium | reverse complement strand
CGACGCTCACCATCGGTTCCTTTGCCGGCACGATGGAGCAGCGGGTCGGGGTCTTGCGCCTGATGTCGGAGTTGCTGGAGAAGTCCGGGTTGGCCGATTGATGGAAACGGGCGTCTCCTGGTTCGAGGCGGTCGTGCTCGGGGTTGTTCAAGGGCTGACCGAATTTCTGCCGATCTCGTCCTCGGCACATATTTTGATCGTGTCGCGACTTTTTGGGTGGGGTGATCCCGGGGCTGCCTTCACCGCGGTGTCGCAAATAGGCACCGAGACGGCCGTCTTGATTTACTTTCGCAAGGACATTGGCCGCATCCTGTCAACCTGGACCCGTTCGCTTGTGCGCCCAGAGTTGCGTGGTGAACTCGACGCCCGCATGGGTTGGTACATCATCATCGGAACCATCCCGATCGCTGCTATCGGACTGACCTTCGCCAACTGGATCGAAACAGCAGCGAGAAACCTATGGCTGGTCGCCACCGTCTTGATTGTCTTCGGTCTGATCTTGGGTGCTGCCGACCGGTGGGGTCCCAAGCGCAAGGAAATTGACTCGCTGCGCATCCGTGATGGATTGCTGTTCGGTTTAGGTCAGGCACTGGCACTTATTCCGGGCGTCTCGCGATCGGGTGCCACGATCTCGACCGGCTTGGCCCTGGGGTACTCGCGCTACGCCGCTACTCGATACGCGTTCTTGCTGGCCATCCCCGCCGTGTTGGCCTCCGGCTTGTATGAGGCAACGAAAATCGGCGATGACCCAAACGCCCAGTGGGGGCAAACGATCCTCGCCACGATCATCGCGCTGGTTATCGGCTACCTCGTGATCGCCTGGTTGATCCGCTGGGTGACAACACGCTCCTACTTGCCGTTCGTGATTTACCGCATCGCACTAGGAGGACTTCTGTTGGTGCTGCTATCGACCGGGGTGCTGGCAGCTACTTAGAGCCAACCGTTGCGCTTGAATCCGCGGTACAGCAACACGCAGATACCCAAAATCACAGCCAAGACGGTGGGGTAGCTCCACTGCCACGCCAATTCGGGCATGTATTCGAAGTTCATGCCATAGATGCCCCCGGCCACCGTGGGCACTGCAGCGATGGCCACCCACGCGGAGATTTTGCGAGCATCAGCGTTTTGTTGCAAATCGCGCATCGCAGTGCTTGCCATCAGCATGGTCATGAGCAGGGAGTCGGTTGACTCGACAGTGTCATTCACGCGAAGAATGTGCTCTCCCACGTCTCGAAAATATGGTTTGAGGTCCTCGGGTATCGGATCGAAAACCTCATCGGCGAAGGAGTGCGCCACTCGCAGCAACGGATGAACGGCGCGCCGGACAACCATGTTCTCTCGTTTTAGCTCATAGATCATTTGAGTGATGCCTGGCGACGGACTCATACCGAATACCGATGTCTCGACCTCACCTACGTCGTCGTTCACTTCATCGATAACAGCCAAGTAACCGTCGACGGTCATGTCCAAGATCGCGTACAAGACGGACAAAGGGCCGTGGGTTCGCAATACCCGGCTCGCCCGGATTCGACTGCGCACTGCGGTGAGGTCACCGTGCTCACCATGGCGGATGGTGATGGCGAAGCCAGGTCCGGTGAAGATCGCCACCTGGCCGGTTTCTACCTCGTTGGAAGAGACGTTGTACCCCAACGTCTTGATGACAGTGAACAACTCGCCCTCTTCGCTGACATCAACCTTGGCGCGCTGATGGGGATTAGCTGCATCTTCGACTTGTAAGGGTTCGAGGGCGAATAACTCAGCAACCATGGCAAGTTCGGGTTTGGTGGGGTTCAGCAGGCCTACCCAGGCAAATCCGCCGGGCAAGTTGCGCGCTTCATCGCGCATCCGGGCTAGTAATGCATAGGTTTGTTCACCGGAAAGATCATGGTTGGCGGGAATTTGTCGAGCCGAATCATCGAAACCATCCACGGTGCCTTCGGGGTGGTAGACACCCACCGCGCGGATCACGAACGTCATCTTGCCATCTCGCGGCCGAGACTTTGCGCTATCGGCGAACGTGGCGGCACGAATGCGCACAGGTGCCTTTGCTCGCTCTGCTCGCGGGCACCTGACCTTCTAAGGTGAGCAGGTGCCAACCGTCTTGCTGATTCGCCATGGCCGCACTGCGGCTAATGCCCAGGGCGTGCTGGCCGGCACCAGCCCTGGAATCGATCTCGACGAAGAAGGCCGCAAGCAGGCCGAGCGCATGGCCGAGCGATTGGCACGGGTCCCATTAAGTGGCCTTGTTAGCTCACCGTTGGAACGGACCGTGCAAACCAGTGAGGCAATTGCCAGATTGCAAAGCGAGCAGGCCAATCCACTTGAGATCTCCCTCGACGAACGTGTAGTCGAATGCCACTACGGGGACTGGACCGGGCGAGAGTTGAAGAAGCTCGCTAAGGAATCCTTGTGGAAGCAGGTTCAAGCCCATCCGAGCTCGGTGACCTTCCCCGGTGGGGAGTCGATGCGCACTATGCAGCACCGAGCGGTGGACGCTGTGCGGTCCTGGAATCGGGAGTTCGGTGAGAAGGCCACGTACGCCATCGTCAGCCATGGGGATGTCATCAAATCGATCGTTGCCGATGCGCTGGGCATCCACCTGGACCAATTCCAGCGCATTGCCGTCGATCCAGGTTCGATGTGCATCATCGAATACACCCCTCTGCGGCCCTTCGTCGTGCGCACCAATGACACCGGCTCCGATGTCACCTTCTTGCAACCACGCAAACGAGGCAAGAGCCGAAAGGGTGTCAAGGGTTCCGATGCCGCGGTCGGGGGAGGTGGGGGTCGATGACCCGTCGCGTTTTCGAATACCGATTGCCGGAGCGATTCGTGGTGGGCACTGTCGGGATGCCTGGCGAACGCACTTTCTTCTTGCAGGCACGTTCCGGCGACGAAGTCACCACTGCTTCCTGCGAAAAGCAGCAGGCCAGCGTCCTTGCCGAGCGAATTGATCAACTCCTCGATGAGGTGCGTGGCACCCGGGCGCCGGAAGAGATCGTGCCCGTCAAGGCGCCCGTGGAGTTGAGCGACGATGCCCCGCTTGATGTGCCATTGGAAGAGGAGTTCCGGGTAGGGGCGATGGCCCTTGGTTGGGACGAGGCCAACAATCTCGTGGTCATCGAGGCGCATGCCGTTTCCGAGGAAGACGACTTCGAACCCCCGGAACTAGCCGACGACGATGCTGAGGGTCCTGACACGCTGCGGGTGTGGCTCTCAGCGCCCTATGCGCGAGCCTTTGCCGAGCGCGCACGCTCGGTCATCTCCAGCGGGCGTCCGTCCTGCCCGTTCTGCCAGCAGCCGCTGGATCCCCACGGTCATATTTGCGCGCGCGCTAACGGGTACAAGCGACGCGCATGAAC
>DASYOJ010000107.1:0-4900 GCA_036007925.1 Candidatus Nanopelagicales bacterium | reverse complement strand
GGCGAGAGCGCGCGCATTCGGGCGCGTCACGTGATCGCCGCCACCGGGGTGTGGGCGGGCGAACTCGACGATCGAGTGCAGGTCCATCCCTCGCGAGGAACGCACGTGGTGTTGGACGCAGCGCGACTGGGCTACCCGCTGGCAGCTTTGACCATCCCGGTGCCGGAGATGTCCGGGCGCTACTGCTTCTTGTTACCGCGACCAGATGGCACGGTGCTAGCCGGCATCACCGATATCGGAGTCGAGCACATCGATTCGGTTCCCCCGGCGCCGCAAGAAGACATCGATTGGATCATCGCCACCGTCAGCCGGGTGCTCTCGACACCGCTGGATCACTCTGACGTGCTGGGCGCCTTCGCCGGCTTGCGCCCGCTCGTGACCATGGGAGCTGCCACCGACACCGACACCTCCGACATCTCCCGCAAGCACTTGGTCTCCCAAGCCCCCGCGGGCTACATCACGATCACCGGCGGCAAACTCACCACCTATCGACGCATGGCCCAAGACGCCGTGGACGTGATCACCGACGTTCCGTGCACCACCACGAAGATCGCGTTGGTCGGTGCGAGCGCAGACCTTCCCCGCCGCTCCCCCGGCTTCTTCGCTGCCGATCCGTTGCAGATGCGCTACGGAGCCGAGGCCGATCGCGTTCGCGCCCTGGCCGCATCACTCCCAGATCCCGACCGGGCCCTGGAGCCGGTAGCCGAACACACCACCGTCTCTCGGGTGGACATCGCCCACGCCTACCTGCACGAGGGTGCACGCGATGGCGACGACATCATCGAGCGCCGGTTGCGGTTGGATGCGGTCGATGCTGACCAATCCGCCGCTCGCGCTGCCGTCGAGGAAGTCCTCGATGCGCTCCGCCACGCAGGCCCGGTTCCTGCGGGTGCGCGCTGAACGCTGAGAAGCCGCTTCGACCAATAACCGTCAATGCCGTGGGCATCGGCGTCGCCACCGGCGCCTACGGCCTGTCCTTCGGAGCAATCTCCAGCGCCAGCGGTTTGGATGTGTGGCAAACCCAGGTGCTGAGTCTGGGTATGTTCACCGGCGCCTCGCAATTCGCCCTCGTCGGTGTTCTGGGTGCCGGCGGTGGCCTGCTCGCCGCCGTCGCCACAGCACTACTGCTCGGTGCACGCAACACGTTGTATGCGGTCAGCTTGCGCCCCTTTCTCGTTCGTCCCGGCCACCAGCGCGCGCCTTGGTGGAAGACCCTGGGCCGAGCGCAACTCACCATCGATGAATCCACCGCAATGGCGATTCGCTACGACGAAGGAACGCCGCAAGCCCGACATGCCTTCTGGGCCACCGGTCTGGCCATCTTCGCGTTATGGAATCTCGGCACGCTGATCGGCGCCCTGGGCGCTGCGGCACTGGATGATCCACGCACACTGGGACTCGATGCCGCCGTGCCAGCCGGTTTCATCGCATTGCTGTGGCCACGGCTACGCGACCGCAGTGCGATCGCCTTGGCGCTGGCCAGTGCAGCTGTGGCCGTTGCGTTGGTTCCACTCCTGCAACCGGGCTTGCCGGTGCTCGCAGCCGCACTCGTGGCACTCATCGTCGAACGCTTCACCCGTGGTTCGCGCAATCTCGGCGGTGTCCCATGATCTGGCCGGCGGTGATCATCGGGTCGATTGGCTGCTACCTGCTCAAACTCGCCGGGTACGTGATCCCTGAGCGTTTCTTACAAGGTGAGCGTCTTCGCCGACTCACCGCGATGATGCCGATCGCACTGTTGGCGGCACTGGTGGCGGTGCAGACGTTCTCGGTGGGCACCGCACTGGTCATCGATGCGCGCCTGGCTGGCCTAGCCGCCGCCATCATCGCCTTGGCGCTGCGCGCCCCGTTCTTGGTCGTTGTGGTGGTCGCGGCCATCACCGCAGCTGTCCTGCGCGCAACGGGCCTGGCCGCCTAACCCACACCTGCCAACCTGCGCACCTGCGCACCTCCCCCCCCCTCTCCCTCCCTCTGCGCCGAACGGGCAGTTTCAGACCGCCGAACGGGCAGTACCCGAACGCCGAACGGGCAGTTTCAAACCGCCGAAAGGGCACTGCCCGTTCGGCGGTGCCAGACTGCCCGTTCGGCGCTATCAGACTGCCCGTTCGGCGAAGAGGGAGGCGGCGTGGCGCATGGCCGCCCGGGCCCGCTTGCGGTCACGGGCGTCGTCGTAAGCAACGGCGAGGCGAAACCACACGCGCCAATCGTCACCGGCTTCTTCGGCTTCGCGCGCGAAGTGGGCAAAGTTCGCATCGGCGTCTTCCTTAGTGGGACGACCCGAAGGCGTCAACGAACCGTGGTATTCCGGCAGGCCACCTTCAGCGCTGAGAATCTGGCCCATCTGTCGGGTGCGCCAGCCGAACCACACTTCGCGCACGATCAAGGCCATCCCCAAGACCGGCACGACCACGATGGAAAGCGCCAGCGCAATCTGCACGATGTCTCCGGAGGTCAACAACACCCACGATCGCCCCAGTGCCAAGGCGGCATAGCCAGCGCTGCCGACCACCATGGCGGCGGTCAACGCCCATACCCACCGCACGTTCACGACAAATCGAGGTACTCAGCTAGCCCCACGGTCACGCCCGGGTGATCGGCAACCGCCCGCACCGCCATCAGTACGCCAGGCATGAAGCACGAACGGTCGAGGGAATCGTGTCGGATGGTCAAGGTCTCCCCGGGGCCGCCGAAGAGGACTTCTTGGTGGGCCACCAGTCCGCGCAGGCGAACCGAATGCACCGGAACGTCCTCCACGCGCGCGCCGCGCGCCCCCTCCACAGACGACACCGTTGCATCGGGAACCTCGCCCAGCCCCGCTTCACTGCGGGCGGCCGCTATCGCGCGGGCGGTGTGTGCGGCGGTACCCGAGGGCGCATCCACCTTGTCCGGATGGTGCAGCTCGATCACTTCCACCGATTCGAAGTAGCCAGCGGCTAGCGCCGACACATGCATCATGAGCACCGCACCGATACTGAAGTTCGGGGCGATCAACACACCAACATCAGGTACCTGCTCACTCCAGGTGCGCACCTGCTCCAGCCGGACATCATCGAAGCCGGTGGTGCCGACCACGCAGTGAATACCGTGTCCCATCGCGAACTCCAGGTTGCCCATCACGGCATCAGGGGTCGAGAAGTCCACGATCACATCGGTCGATGCGGCAACGAGGTCCTCGAGGGAATCACCGATATCGATCGCGGCCACCAGGTGGAGGTCAGCTGCAGCGTTCACCGCGTCGACCACAGTGGCGCCCATGCGTCCTCGAGCGCCCACGACGGCGACCTTGATCGGTGACGGTGCACTCATGGCCGCAACCCTAGAGGGCTTTAGCCCACGGCGTTGAACGTGTGTGTTTCATCGAAGGGCCCGATGGCCGCGAGGGTGAATCGCCCGGTGAGCAGTTCTCGAGCCACCTCGTGCACCGCATCGGCGTCCACGCTATCGACCCGCGCGAGGACGGTGTCCATGCTCTCAATGGGCTCGTCATGCAGTTCGGATTTTGCGATGCGCGACATCCGAGAACCAGGATCTTCTTGGCCGAGCACCATCGAACCTTTGACCTGCCCCTTGGCGCGTTCGAGTTCATCGGGCGTCAGGCCCAACCGCGCCACCGATTCCAATTCGCTCAGCGAGACATCGAGCACGGTGTCGGCTTTGCTTGGTAAGCATCCGGCATACAACCCGAAGACGCCGGCATCGGCGAACGCCTGGGCGTAGGTGAAAACCGAGTAGGCCAAGCCGCGCTTTTCGCGCACCTCCTGGAACAACCGCGAACTCATGCCACCGCCAAGGGCGGTGCTCAAGACCGCCGTGGCGTAGCGGCGATCATCACCGCGCACAAACCCGGGGGCCCCGAGCATCAAGTGCGCCTGTTCCGTTGGCCGGGATACCACCCGAACCGGTGATCCCTTCCAACGACGCCGCTTCGCCTCGCGCGCCTGCTGGGCTTCGACCCCGGGGTCCAGTCGATCATCGAAGATCCGTCGCACCTGGTGCACGATCGCGGCGTGGTCGACATTGCCGGCAACGGCAATAACCATCCGATCGGGGGTGTAAGCACTGCGGTAGAAGCGACGGATCGCCGATTGCGGGAGCTTGGTGATCGTGTCGACGGTGCCCAGGATCGGTCGCCCGAGCGGTGAGTTACCGAACATCGCAACGGCGAATTCATCGTGGACGAGTTCGCCCGGTTCGTCGTCGTACATGGCGATCTCCTCGAAGATCACCCCTCGTTCGGCTTCGATGTCATGGTCGAGCAACGTGGCATTAAGCACGACATCGCAGACAACATCCAGCGCCAATGGCACGTGCTCGTCGAGAACCCGGGCGTGGTAACACGTGTGCTTTTTGGTGGTGAAGGCGTTGAGGTCTCCGCCCACCGACTCGATCTGCGAGGAGATGCTCATCGCATCGCGCGTGGTGGTGCCCTTAAAGAGCAGGTGCTCCAGGAAGTGGGCGCTGCCCATCTGCGAGGCAGGTTCATCCCGCGAGCCAGCAGCTACCCACACACCCAGCGCGGCCGAACGAACCCCGGGTACGTATTCGGTGATCACCCGCAGGCCACCGGGCAACGTGGTCCGCTTGACCAACCCTCCGTCGGTTCCGCTGATCAGCGTGTTGGTCTGGGCTCGGGTGGGCATCGAGGAATGCTCTCACAGGTCACTTCTTGCGACCGCACCTGTGAAATCGACAACGACCCCGAACCGCCAGGTGGTGCCCCGAATATCGGAGCACCCCGGGGTTCGGGGCCGCTGAGGAATCGCAGCTGTGGTTAGCCTTCGCTGGCGCCTGCCTCGGCGTTCTCCAGGACGGGAGCCAGGGACAACTTGCCGCGCTGGTCGATCTCCTTGATCTCGACCTGCACTTTGTCGCCCACGTTGAGGACTTCCTCGACCGTTTC
>DASYOJ010000106.1:0-2871 GCA_036007925.1 Candidatus Nanopelagicales bacterium | reverse complement strand
ACGATGTGGGCAACCGGCTTGCCATGCCGGGTCACCATCACGTCTTCCTCCCCGGACTCCACCAGGGCGATCAGGCGCGAGAAATCGGTGCGGGCCTCGTAAATACCGACGTTGATGGTCATGAGCAGACCCTACGCCGATTCTGATCAGACTTCTAGTCAGAACTCCCGACTACTGCCTCGGCTTCCCCTGCCTCCCCCGACTTCGGCACGCACTCGGTCACCCACCCGCGCTTCCACGCCTGCCGCTCCAGGATGAACCTGCCCATCTCGTCGTCGATGGGGTCGAACTCCTCGTAGTGCCAGGCCAGCGAGCGCCGCCCGAAGGGCCGATCGATCGCGATCACCTCATCGACCATCAGGTCCAGCCACGCCTGCACCTCCTTGGGCACCACCGGCATCGCCACGATCACCCGCGCTGCACCGGCATCGCGAACCGCCTGCACCACCGCGCGCGCAGCGGTTCCGGTTTCGATTCCGTCATCCACGATCACCACGGTGCGCCCCTCAACCGGCGGCAGCTCGGTCACCCGAACAACCTCACCGTCACGGTCCAAGAACGCCGCCCCCACATCCATCCGCGTTTGCTTGGCGATCCGGCAGGCAACGGCGATGCCGCTGGGCATGATCGCGATCAACAAAGAATCCCGCGGTGTATCGGCCAGCAGCGGCGCGAGACGGTCCCCGGCATCGGCAAGGTTCGCGAATTTCATCGCTGCCCACCACTGATCGATCCGTTGATCGATGCCACCGACGCCGCAGCCGCCGATCCCAAACCGACTTCCCCATGGTCGGCTGCCAGCCCGCTGGCGAACAATTGCTCCCCGCCTTCATCACGAACGACGACGGCCTCGAAAGCACTCGGCTCATCGATAGCCAACGACAGCAGCGGAATCACCTGCGCCTTCACTTCGAAGCGACCCAACGCGCGGCGGTAAGCACCGACGTTCTCCCAGGACGTGGCAACCACCATCAAGTCCGCATCATCGGTGGCTTGGGCGATCTGCCCGCGGATGAAGCCCGCCGATTCGCCCAAGATCGCCAGCGCTTCGCGCATCTGCGCGAGCCACTGACCGCGATCGCTTTCCACCCGATACCGCGAGACCACCAGCACGGGGGCTGCAGCACCCATCGCACTAGGCTCGAAATCCGACAACGCGTCCATACCGGTGACGCTAATGCACGGTGAAGGATCCGCAATGGCTGCAAAGAAGCGCCCGAAGAAGGGCCAGCTGCCCCCGGGCGTGAAAGGCCCGGCGCCGCAGCAACCAGCGCCGCCGCGCAATCAGCCACCCAAGCCATCACCCAAGCCATCACCCAAGCAGCCAGCCAGCAACCCGCGTGGCAACCTCGAGCGCGCCAGCGTGCCGATCCTCATGCGTCTGCTTGCCCTCCCGCGCTGGCTGATCGTGGTGCTGATGGGCACCTTCTTGTTCCTGGGCCTCATCCAAACCGGGAACCTGGCCTGGCTCGGTGGGATCTTCCTGCTCATCGTCGGCGGATTCCTGGGCTGGTTACTGGCCTTGTCCTGGCCGGTGCTGTCCACCGGCCGACGCATCAGCCGCATCGTGGTGGTGGCTGCGGTGCTGGGAATCGCCGCCTTGAAGTTCCTGGGTCGTTTCTGAATTTGACAATCATTTCCATTAGGCGCAGACTTTGTCCATGCGCACTTCACGACTAGTCCTCATTCCCGCCGCCGCCCTCGCCTTCGCCGCTCCGCTCACCGCGTGCTCCAGCGACGACGCCACCGAGTCAGCCGAGGTAGCACCGGAGGAAACTGCCGCGGAAGCAACCGCCGAGTCGACCGAGCAAGCCACCGAGGCTGCGGATTCCTCCCCGGTGAACGTCGTGGCCACCACCACGATGCTCGGGGACGTCGCCGCCCAGATCGTCACCTGCGCCAACCCCGAGTCCACCGCCACCACGTTGATGCCGATCGGTGCCGACCCGCACGATTTCTCCCCCTCCTCCGCGCAGGTCGCCGAGATGGTCCAGGCCAATGTGGTGATCGCCAACGGACTCGGCCTTGAAGCCGGGCTCGACGACGCTTTGGAAAACGCGGCATCCGATGGCGCAACGGTCATCGAGATCGCCGACCTCGTCGATCCGATTCCGTTCGGTGAAGACGGTCACGATGACCACGATGACGAAGCCAAAGAAGAAGACCACGACGACGACCACTCCGACGGTGATCACTCCGACGGTGATCACTCCGAGGACGAGCACTCCCACGACGAAGCCAAGGAAGACGACCACGACCACGACCACTCCGAGGACGAGCACTCCCACGACGAAGCCAAGGAAGACGACCACGACGACGACCACTCCGATGAAGCCAAGGACGACGATCACGACGATCACGGCGACCACGGACATGGCGACGAGGACCCGCACTTTTGGTTCGACATGAACCGCATGGCAACGGCCGCGCAGATCATCGGTGATGAGCTCGCCACCGACAGCGGCCAGGTGTACGCCGATTGCGGTGCGCAGGTTGCTGACGACATTCGCGCTGCCGAAGCAGACGTCCGCGCGTTGCTCGAATCCGTACCCGCCGATCAGCGCATCCTGGTCACCGACCACGATGCCCTGGGCTACTTGTCCGATGCCTACGGCTACGAAGTAGCCGGCACGGTCATCCCGGCCGGCACCACCCTCGCCGAGCCCAGCAGCGCCGACCTGGCCGAACTTGTTGAGGTCATGCAGGACGAAGGTGTTCGGGTGATCTTCACCAACACCGCCGATCCTTCCGCCCTCGCCGACGCCGTGGCCGCGGAAGTGGGCGGAGACGTCCAGGTCGTGCAGTTGTACGTGGGCAGCCTTGGTGAACCCGGTTCGGGGGCCGATACCTACATCGGCATGATGCAAACCG
>DASYOJ010000105.1:0-4350 GCA_036007925.1 Candidatus Nanopelagicales bacterium | reverse complement strand
GCGGTGTTGGCGCTGCTCCTTTTGGATCGACGCATCAGTGCGCAGGCCAAACGTCGGCGGGCACGCATCGAAGAGCAACTTCCCGATGTGGCCGAGTTGCTGGCTTTCGCGGTGGCAGCAGGTGAATCAATCGTTCCGGCTCTGCACCGAGTGAGCGACATGGCAGTGGGTGACTTAGCTGACGAACTGCGCGTGGTGGTCACCGAAGCCAGTACCGGAATACCGGTGGAAGACGCGCTGCGCGCGGCCTCGGATCGCATGGGAGTTCCTGCGGTCGAACGATTCGTCGATGGGTTGTTGATCTCCCTGGAGCGGGGCACGCCGTTAGTAGGCGTTGTCCGTGCGCAAGCCAGCGATGCCCGGGCCGCGCAACAGCAATCCTTGATGGAACAAGCGGGCAAGAAGGACGTAATCATGCTGATTCCGGTCGTCTTCTTGATCTTGCCAACCGTTGTCGTTATCGCCTTGTTTCCCGGCCTTCGCGGCCTCCAAGTCCTCACCTCGTAACGGTTGCGAGGGAGAAATGAAAGGAAATGACATGTTCGCATCGCGATACCTCCATATTCGACTGGTGTCCTGGTTGAACCGAGTTGCCGACGATCAACGCGGGGATGTTCCCGGCTGGGTACTCGTGACGGTGATGACGGCGGGTCTGGTGACGGCGATCTGGCTCATCGCCGACGATCAACTCACGTCCGTGCTCGACCGCGCGATCTCCTCGGTCTCGCAAGCGTGATGGGGTGCCGTGCCCGGCTGAAGTCGGACGACGGCACCGCTTCGGTCGAGTTCGCGCTCGTTGCACCCTTGCTGTTGTTGATCGCTGTGGCGGTATTGCAGTTGACGTTGGCTCTGCATGTGCGCAGCGTGATGGTGCAAGCGGCCAGTGAAGGGGCTCGGCTCGTAGCGCTAGCCGGCGGGGATGCACGCAATGGCCAAGCGCGCACGGAGCGGATCTTGGCCGAGTCGATCGCCGGAACCACGTTGCGAAGTACCCACGTGCGAATCGATCGGACAGGTCCGGTACCCGTTGCCGCCGTTGATGTAACGGCTGATCTACCGCTTGTGGGCCTGCTTGGTCCTACACCGATGACCGTCACCGGTCGCGCAGTGTTGGAATCCACCGGGGAATTGGTCCCTGGTTTCGCTGCCACGGGAGCGCGTTGATGCTTCGCCGAAATCACGAAGACGAGCGTGGGTCGGCGGTAGTGGAGTTCATCGTGATCGGTGTAGGCATCTTGATTCCGCTGGCTTATGTAGTGATCGCCATCGCCAGCGTGATCGGGGCTCAAGCGGCCGCCCACCAGGCGGTCCGTGAGGCGGGCCGGGTGTTCGTGCGGGATTCGGCTGTGCACGCGGGGCAGTTGCGCGCCCAGCATGCGGCCGACATCGCTTTCGCCGATCACGGATTGACGGTGCCTGGTGACGCACTCACCATTACCTGCCCGGCACGGTGCTTGGAGCCAGGCAGCAGTGTGGCAATTGATCTGCGCTGGGACATGCCGCTGCCGTGGATGCCGGCAGGGCTGGATGCGCTGGTCTCGATACCGATTCGAGCGTCAAGTCAGTTCACCGTCGATGATTTTCGACCTGCGGGGGTGTGAAGTGTTCGCCAAATTGCGCGGGGATCGCGGCAGTGTCCTGATGCTGGGTATCGGATTGATGGGTGTGGTGCTGGTGGCCATTTCCGTGGTGACCGATGCGTCGATGGCCTTTGCCCAGCGGCAGGTCTTGCAGGCCCGCGCGGATGCCGCCGTGCTCGCAGGTGTCCAGGAAATCGACCGTGATCACTACTACGCCCACGGGGCTACCCAGAACACGCGGCTCATTCCAGCCAGCGCCCACCTGCGGACCCGGGATTACCTCCAACGCGATCAATCCCGTGATCCGATACCGGGTTTGACGATCGATGAGATCGGCGGGACGGACCGAATGGTCACCACCGAGATCTCCGCTCCGGTGCGGACGGCCTTTTGGCCCATCACAGCCTCGATCTCCGTGCGCTCGTCGGCGTCGCTGGACTACGTCGGTTGACCCCAGGCACCGCGCCGTACCCTGTGCCTTCATGGCCACTTTGGAGATCGACGAGCGGATCGCTGCCGTGGAATCCACGATGGCGAATTTGGAGAAGGTCTTCGATGTCGCGAGCACCGAAGCTGAGATTTCCGATCTGGAAACCCAGGCGTCCGAACCAAACCTGTGGGACGACCAGGCCAACGCGCAGCGCGTGACTTCCCGGCTGTCCTTCCTGCAAGGCGAATTGCGCCGCATGCACGAACTCAAGGCCCGAGTCCTGGATTTGCCGGTCATGTTCGAACTCGCCGATGCCGAAGATGACGAGAGCGCCAAGAACGAGGCGCTGGCGGAGTTGGATTCCCTGGAGAAGGACCTCAACGATCTCGAGGTGCGCACCTTGCTATCCGGGGAGTACGACGATCGAGACGCACTCGTCACGATCCGGGCCGAAGCAGGTGGCGTCGACGCGGCGGACTGGGCCGAGATGGTCATGCGCATGTACACCCGCTACTGCGAACGCCATGGCTGGCCCGTGGAGGTATACGACACCTCCTACGCCGAAGAAGCCGGCATTAAGTCGGCCACGTTCGCGGTCAAGGCGCCCTACGCCTACGGGACGTTGTCGGTCGAGCAGGGCACGCACCGACTGGTGCGCATTTCA
This sequence comes from Candidatus Nanopelagicales bacterium, assembly GCA_036007925.1. GTDB lineage: Bacteria > Actinomycetota > Actinomycetes > S36-B12 > S36-B12 > S36-B12. The sequence continues at coordinate 1,676 of DASYOJ010000105.1, read as the reverse complement.
CCTTTCGACAACCAAGGCAGGCGGCAGACATCCTTCGCTGGCGTCGAAGTGATCCCTGTCGTGGAGCAAACCGAAAGCATGGATATCCCCGAAGACGATCTGCGCGTGGACGTCTACCGTTCCAGTGGGCCAGGGGGCCAAGGGGTGAACACCACCGATTCTGCGGTGCGTCTCACGCACATTCCCACCGGCATCGTGGTCTCGTGTCAGAACGAACGCTCGCAACTGCAAAACAAGGCGACGGCAATGGGCATCTTGCAGGCCAAGCTGCTCGAACGCCGCCGCCAAGAAGAGCAGGCCAAGATCGATGCCTTGAAGGGTGATTCCTCCGGTTCGTGGGGGAATCAGATGCGCTCGTACGTCCTTCACCCCTACCAAATGGTCAAGGACCTACGCACCGAGCAAGAAACCGGCAACACACAGGCAGTTCTGGACGGGGAGATCGACGATTTCATTGCTTCGGGAATCCGGTGGCGTCGGCAACAGGCGGCCGCGCCTTGAGCCCTGATTCGCCCGGTCATGCTTAGACTGCGAAATGCCCCCGGCGCCCAGTGGCGCCTTCCCCGACCCTGAGGCAACCGTGATCCTGTTCGACAACGTCAGTAAGACCTACACCAGCCAGAACCGGCCGGCGCTCGACGATGTTTCCTTGGAGATCGAAAAGGGCGAATTCGTCTTCTTGGTGGGGCCGTCGGGCTCGGGTAAGTCCACGTTCTTGCGGCTTGTGCTGCGCGAGGAGCGGCCGAATTCCGGTCAGGTATGGGTGTTGGGCAAGGACTTGAACCGACTGTCGAACTGGAAGATCCCAACTCTGCGCCGCCAGATCGGCACCGTTTTCCAGGACTTCCGCCTGCTGCCGAACAAGACCGTCTTTGAGAACGTCGCCTTCGCCTTGGAGGTCATCGGTAAACCGCGTTCGCACATCCGCAAGGTTGTTCCCGAGGTCTTGGAAGTGGTGGGGCTTGAAGACAAGGTTGAGCGGCGCCCCGATGAACTCTCCGGTGGTGAGCAGCAGCGTGTGGCCATCGCACGCGCGTTCGTGAACCGACCCATGCTGTTGATCGCGGACGAACCGACTGGAAACCTCGACCCGACCACCTCGGTCGGCATCATGAAACTTCTTGACCGGATCAACCGGTTGGGCACCACGGTGATCATGTCCACGCACGATTCCCAGATCGTCGATCAGATGCGTCGTCGAGTCATCGAGCTTGAGACCGGTCATGTGGTCCGTGATCAAACCCGCGGCGTTTACGGGTTCGCTCGCTGATGCGCGCCACGTTCGTTAGCAGCGAGGTTGGCGCGGGTCTGCGCCGAAACCTCACCATGACCTTCGCGGTGATCATCACGGTTGCCGTGTCCTTGGCGCTGTTTGGCGTGAGTTTGTTGGTGCGCGCGCAGGTAACGACCATGCAGGATTTCTGGTACGACAAAGTGGAAGTATCGATCTTCTTGTGCAGCCGCAGTAGCGATGCCGCTTCGTGTGCCAGTGGTGCGGTGACCGACGCTCAACGCGACCAGATCCGGGCAGACCTGGAGTCGCTGCGCCCTCTTGTCGAAGAGGTCTACTACGAGTCGAAGGCTGAAGCCTTCGAGCGCTTCCAAGAGCAGTTCGAGAATTCACCGATCGTGGAGAACGTGACCGAGGAGGCGCTGCCGGAGTCCTTCCGGGTGAA
>DASYOJ010000104.1:0-2213 GCA_036007925.1 Candidatus Nanopelagicales bacterium | reverse complement strand
GTCGTCGCCGCTTGCCCCCGGGCGTTCGAGCAGATTGGGTAACAGGCGATGAGTGAGGTAAGCAACGAGTGCGATGACGTTCCCCGGCGCGGGGTGATTGCACTCATCCCGCAAGAGTGCACATCGTGCATGTTGTGCGTTCGTGAGTGCCCCACCTGGTGTATTTCGCTGGAGTCCCACGTGGAGGAAGTTGAGGAAGACGGCTCGCGCCGCCCGAAGAAGGTCAACGTTCTCGATGACTTCCGGATTGATTACGGCTTGTGCATGTACTGCGGTATTTGTGTCGAGGTGTGCCCGTTCGACGCACTTGAATGGCGCAGCAATTTCGATTACCCCGCTCATCAGCGTGCGGAATTGATCCAAGGTGCCGACGCCTTAGCCGCGTGGCGCTCGTCGTGAGAAGGGGACTTAGCGGTAGTTCGTGAACTGGACGGCGAAGTCCAGGTCGGCACCCTTCACCAGTGTGATCACCTCTTGGAGGGCGTCGCGGCTCTTGTGTGTCACCCGCAGTTCCTCGCCTTGCACCTGGGTCTTGATCCCCTTCGGCCCTTCGTCGCGGATCAACTTGCTGAGCTTCTTGGCTTGCTCAGAAGAGATGCCGGCTTTGAAAGTGCCGTTGATCTTGTATTCCTTGCCCGAAGCCCGAGGATCACCGTGATCGAAGGCCTTCAGGCTGATGCCGCGCTTAACGATCTTGTCCTTCAGTACATCGAGCGCGGCTGACGCACGCTCTTCGGTGGAGGAGGTGATCTCCACGACCATGTCGGACTTCCACTCGATCGTGGTTCCGGTGTTCTTGAAGTCAAACCTCTGGGACACCTCTTTGGCGGCTTGGTTGACGGCGTTGTCCGCTTCCTGCTTGTCCACTTCACTGACGATGTCGAAACTGCTATCGGCCATATCTCCTCCTGGTGGTGTTTCCGCGAAAGACCCTACTGCCGCAGAGCGGAACGAAGCGCGAAACAAGGCCGTGCTGGACGACTGCGGGTGCCACAGTGGCGTCATGTCAGTACCAAGTGCCCTGATCTTGGATCTCGACCGGACGCTCATCGACCTGCAGTCCTTCACCGACTACCAGGCCGCGTTGGCTGATGTGCAATCTCTCGTCGGCGATTGGGCGGATGTAGATGTCCCCGTTACCGACTGGGATCGGGCCACGTTCTCTTGCATGGCCGTGTTGCACGTCTTCCTCGAAGATCCTCGATGGCAAGCCATTTCCGAGGCGATCGCAGTGCATGAACGCGCAGCGATCTCACAGTCCCACCTGATGCCGACGGTCGCGGACTGCACCTCAGTCTTTTGTGCCATACCCACCGCTGTGGTCACGTTGCTACCAACCGATGTCGCCATAGCTGTGCTTGATTTCCATAATCTGGACCTGGGTCGCGAGATTGACGTCGTGATCGGTCGCAATCCACGTATCCGTCCAAAGCCCGAGCCCGATGGAGTCCTGGAGGCGTGCCGGCGGCTCGCCGTTCCTCCAGATGAAGCCGTCATGATCGGGGATTCAACCTGGGACGCTGAGGCCGCCCTGGCGGCGGGTGCATCCTTCGTCGGAGTTCCCCCCGATGGCTTCGGAGCCGAGTTCACCAGTCGGATTGAAGTTGCCCTGACAATGCGCAAGGCCCTGCAATCCCTCGGGACTGTCTAGGAAGTGTGAGCAAGGACTGGCGGGAGTCCTTGTGGGCGTGGCATGTACCCTTGCGTGCGCTGTAACCAGCACGGCAGGTTGCCCGAGCGGCCAATGGGAGCGGACTGTAAATCCGTCGGCGAAAGCCTACGCAGGTTCGAATCCTGCACCTGCCACACCACTTCCGGCTCAATCGAGCGGGTAACGAACTCCGGTGAGGTCTTCGCTGGCATCCCACAGCAACCTGGCTTGGGCCGGGTCCTTCGCTGCTTCCGACCGATCGACCAGTTTCGGATAGCCACGCATTTCACCGAATCCACCGGGACCCACGTAGGAGTTGCCCGGCAGCCCGGGCATCGTCGCTGCAAAGAGGGTGGGCAGAGCACCCATCTGTGGGGATTGAGCGATGGCTTTGTTGGCGATTGCGGTGAGCTTGCCCTCAAGTGACTTACCGGCCATCGCCGGCCCGACGCTTTGCAGGTTCGTGGCGGAGTAGCCGGGGTGGGCCGCTGAACTCGTGACGGTGAGATCGCCTGCAGCCAAGCGTCGTTGCAACTCAGAGGTGAACAGCAAGTTGGCCAAC
>DASYOJ010000103.1:0-4035 GCA_036007925.1 Candidatus Nanopelagicales bacterium | reverse complement strand
AGGTCGGCGGCGGCAGCGGCTGTGCGCACCACCTCCCACGCCCCCTGGCGCGACAACCGGCCCCCGCGCACCCCCAAAAACAATGCTGCCCCCGGCCTGCGGCGGCCTCGCGCCCCCTGGGCGAGGACCGGTCGGGATCGGACCAGATAGTCCTGCACGGTGCGCACCGCCGATCCCCCAACCGGCAGGCGCCGCTGCTTGTTGCCCTTACCCGTGACCGTGACGACACCAGCTTCGAGATCGAAGTCGTCTACGTCCAGGGCGACCACTTCCGATATTCGCGTACCCGTGCCGTACAGCATCTCCACCAGTGCGCGATCGCGTGCTCCCACTGCGGTAGCAGGATCAGGGGTCGCCTCGATCAAGCGTTCGATGCTGGCATACGGCAGCGCCTTCGGTAGCCGTCGAGGGATCGCCGGTGGGGTGACTTCCGCCGCCGGATCATCCCGGCTCCAACCCTCCAACGCCGCGAACCGATGAAAGGAGCGCACCGCTACCACGACCCGGGCAGCACTGGCCGCAGACAGCGCTGGCTCGCCATCATCCCCACGGCGCAGCGAACCGGCGAACTCGGCCACCTGCTGGGGTCCGATCAACGAAATCTGCGTGCTGCCACGCGACCGGCACCACCGCTCGTATCGGGCGAGATCGCGTCGGTAGGCAGCCACCGTGTTGGTGGCTAAGCCGCGTTCTACGGCGATATGGTCGAGATAACCGGCGATGGCTTCCTCAAGGGTGCGCTCTACGCCCGACTGCGAATCGGTGCTCACCAAGCCTCCCGTGACGCCCGTGGTCCTACCGTCGCCAGCAGGTTAATCCGCAGCAGGACTCATGCCCCGCGCACTCGCCCGGAACGCACCAAATGCTCGCGTGGCTGCCACGGTGCATCTGCCGGCCGCACCTGCACGAACGGGTCCGACCGCAGAGCCACCAGCGCCAAGATTCCCGCGACGGCCGAAGGACTACCGATCTGCCCGGACAGCACCAGATTCGCGGCCTCTTCCACCGGCAGCCAGGCCTGCGGTAGGTAAGCCTCCTCGGCCTCGCCGGTCCGCGGGCGCCCTCCCGGCACAGCCGATAGACCCTGGGCGAGATACACCCGGATGGCCTCACTGGATCCCCCCGGGGAGTTAAACAGGTCCACCAGCACCGACCACTGCCGCGCGTGCAGCCCGGCTTCCTCGGCCAACTCACGCTGGGCGGTCACCAAGGGGGCTTCCCCCGCGACATCGAGCAAGCCTGCCGGCGGCTCGAACAAGTACATGCCCACCGGGTGGCGGTACTGGCGGATGAGCAATACCTGATCGGCGTCGTCCACCGCCACGATGGCTACGGCCCCGGGATGGATTTGCACATCGCGGATCGCTTCGTGCTCTGCGATGCGCACGTGGTCGCGGACTACCGACCACACTCGCCCATGGAAGACCTCGTTGCGTTGCTCGATGCCAAGGTCTGCAGGCTCGTCACGAACAGCACCCTCCCAGATCTCCTCCGGCGAAGGCACTCCCTCAGGGGGCATGGAGCCCCCTAGGCCGGATGCGATGACTGTGCGGATGCTGCACTCGATGACCGCGACGACTGATCCAACGCCGCCTGCACCAACCCGGCGAACAGTGGGTGGGCGCGCGTGGGCCGAGATCGAAACTCCGGGTGCGCTTGGGTGCCGACATAAAAGGGATGGACATCGGTGGGGAGTTCAACGAATTCCACCAAACGGCCATCTGGACTGGTTCCGGAGAAGACCAGTCCGGCGGCCTCCAGTTGCGGGCGGTAGGCATTGGCGACTTCATACCGGTGGCGATGGCGCTCATCGACGTATGGCTCACCGTACGCGCGCTCTGCCACACTGCCGGCTAGCAATTTGGCCGGGTAGAGCCCCAGGCGCATCGTGCCGCCCATATCGCGATCTCCTGCGACGACTTCCCGCTGATCGGCCATCGTCGCCACCACCGGATACGGCGTCGATTCGTCGAATTCCAGGGAGTTAGCCCCCTGAAGACCAGCAACCGATCGTGCGTACTCCACAACCATGCATTGCATTCCCAAACACAGTCCCAGCGTGGGAAGGCGCTGCTCGCGGGCATAGGTGAGGGCGCCCAACTTGCCTTCGATCCCGCGCACCCCGAACCCTCCTGGAACGCAGATGCCGTCCAACCCCTCGAGGTTGCGCGCCGCCCCTTCGACCGTTGCACACTCATCGCTAGAGACCCAACGCACATTTACTTTGCAGTCGTGGTGGAAGCCTCCGGCGCGAATGGCTTCGGTGACCGACAGGTAGGCATCGGGTAAATCAATGTACTTACCAACGAGTCCGATCGTCACCTCATTCGCGGGATGATGGACACGACGCAACAGGTCATCCCAGTCGGTCCAATCGACATCCCGGAACGGCAATCCGAGCCGGCGAACCACGTAGGCATCGAGTCCTTCACCGTGGATTACCTTCGGAATGTCATAGATACTCGGAGCATCGACCGCGGCGACCACTGCCTCGGCATCGACGTCGCACATCAGCGAGATCTTCCGTTTGATACTCGCCGGAACAGGCCGATCCGCGCGCAGCACGATCGCATCCGGCTGAATACCGATATTGCGCAGCGATGCAACCGAATGCTGAGTTGGCTTAGTCTTTAACTCACCAGATGGGCCGATATAAGGCAACAAAGAAACGTGCAGGAAGAAGACGTTGTCCCGCCCAACTTCGTGGCGAACCTGCCGGACAGCCTCCAAAAAGGGCAAAGATTCGATATCGCCGACCGTGCCCCCCACTTCGGTGATGACGACATCCACATCAGGACCAGCCATTCGCCGGATTCGTGCCTTGATCTCGTTCGTGATGTGCGGGATGACCTGCACGGTGTCACCTAAATACTCACCGCGGCGTTCCTTCGCGATGACCGTCGAGTAGACCTGTCCGGTGGTGACGTTTGCCGATCCGTGCAAATCGGTATCCAAGAAGCGCTCGTAGTGGCCGATGTCCAGGTCGGTCTCGGCGCCGTCATCTGTGACAAACACCTCGCCATGCTGGAAGGGGTTCATCGTCCCGGGATCAACGTTGAGGTACGGATCAAGTTTTTGCATCGTGACGCGCAGCCCGCGGGCCTTGAGAAGGTTGCCCAGACTCGACGCGGTCAATCCTTTGCCCAAAGAGGACGCAACGCCCCCGGTAACGAAAAGATGCTTGGTGACCGTCGGAGCGCTTCGGGGGATGTCCACGGGTGACCAGACTAGCGCGGGCCGGTGCCCGGTCGCAGCGGCGCGCCGCCAGCCTCCGCGCGGGCTAGGTTCAAGAGTTCTTGTGCATGCGCCGCTCCGGTGGCCGATCCCTCAAGCCCGCTGAGCATCCGTACGAGCTCGCCAACCCGATCGGCTCCCTCAACAGCAATGACGTCCGCAGAGGTGACCGATCCATCACCGCTCTTGGTGACCACCAGGTGACGGTCAGCAAACGCAGCCACCTGCGGTAAGTGCGTCACGACCACGACCTGCACGCTGCGCGATAGTCGCGCTAAGCGGCGCCCCACTTCGACCGCCACCGCTCCGCCGACCCCGGCATCAACCTCATCGAAAACCATCGTCGGAACCGGCGCGCTGTCCACCATGGCCACCTCGAAGGCCAGCGCCAGACGGGACAGCTCCCCACCCGAGGCCCCTTTGCCGATAGGCCGAGCGCTGGCTCCCTTGTGCGGGATCAGTGTGATGGAGATGGCATCACCGCCATGGGAGTGCAAAGACGCAGGATCGGTCGTCGAATCGATCTCGACGTGCAGCCTGGCGTCAGGCATCGCCAATTCGGCCAATTCCGCATGCACCGATGCAGTCATCGTCTGCGCTGCTTGCCGACGCAGGGCAGACAACTCCTGCGCCTGGGCGCTGGCCAACTGGGCGAGTTCTGCGACCTGCGCCTGTAGTTCCTCGATGCGACCTGCGCCACTGTCGAAAGTCTCAATTTGGGCAGCCGCTTCGGCACGCCACCGCAAAACATCGTCGATACTCGAGCCGTAGGACTTACGTAGCGCGGTCAACTTCGCGCGA
>DASYOJ010000102.1:0-6221 GCA_036007925.1 Candidatus Nanopelagicales bacterium | reverse complement strand
CAGGTGGCCGCGGTGGGCCAGTCCTCGTCTTTCACCCGTAAGACGGTGCTGGGTGTCCCGAGCCGGGGCAACTACGGGGCGTCTTACTTGGATCAAGGCAACAACGCCTACTTCTATAACAACGAACAACGACGCATCTACGTCATAACCGCCGAGGAACTGCAAAAGCGTCAGCCAAGAGCTGTTGCACTCGGAACCGAGAGGGCCTTTGTGCTGGGTACCGACCGGACGTTGCAGGTTCCCACCGACGGTGCGAGTTGTCCGTCAGCCCCGATCGTCACCGTCACGCTCACCTATGACATCAACGGCGGCACCGGGGATACGCCAAGTGATCAAAGCGGTTTCGTGGATCAAGAAGTCACCGTGGCCGCTGGTGTTGGGTTCACCCGGGAGGATTCGGTGTTCGCGGGCTGGAACACCGCACCGGATGGCTCGGGCGCGAACTACACCCCCGGCGCTCTGTTCGATCTAGGTGCTAGTGGCGGGAAGTTGTATGCGATGTGGACGGCGGTCGAGCCGGCAACTCCGGTCGAACCGGAGAACATCCTCGAACCCATCGTCGAGCCCGAGCCGCCCGCGGAGGAAGGCGAGGAGATCACCTTCACCCCGATCGAGGATCTGCCAGCCCCGCCGGGTGATCCGTGGAAGCCGTCGTCGTTGGTTCTTATCGACCCCGATGGAGGTAACCCGACGCCGGCAGTGCGTGACGATTCCGGTGATTGGTCAGTGAACAACCGCACAGGTGATGTCACATACGTTCCCGATCCGGTGTTCTCCGGACCGGCGCAGATGACCGTGCAACTGCAGACCGAGAGCGGTGTCCGCTATCAGTCGTCCCTGCAAACGCAGGTGCCCTCCTGCGAGGTTGGCGAGCGCGTTCGCGCCACGGTCTACTTTGATGTGCTGTCCTCGAAGCTGGACGCGAAGTCTCGTCGCACCTTGAACCGCTTAGTGCGCCAAGCCAATGCCCGCGGAGTACCCACCTGTTCGGTGGTGGTCGGCTTCGTGCAACCCACCCCGAACCGCTCGAACGACATCTCACTGTCGACCTCGCGCGCGGCATCGGTGGCCGACTACCTCGACGATCGCGGGATCAACCGGATCGTCCGCACCGAGGGGCTCGGCCGGGCCGACCAGCAGGGGGCCAAGGCGCGCAGGGCCACAGCCACGATCTACATCGCGCCGCCGCCTCCAGCAGTCCCGGCTGACGAGTGAGGGTCACGAGACGAGGTCTGGGCGAATCCGCCAAATTGTAAAGTAGAAATCCGACATTTTGTAAAGTAGCGGGACGGCGAATTGCCTAGTTCGTCTACTCCCGGCCCCTGTGGATTGCCGTTTGCGCAGCGATATTGCTAACTAGCAATATCGAAAAATGCGGGACAACGACGACGACCCCACGACCCACTTCTCGACTGACCCCAACGACGACGAGTGGCCCGAGCCGCCGGATCCGTTTCGCGGGGTGTTGGACGTCGATCCGTGGGCTGCCAACGGTCGGGACCCTCGAACCGGGCGCACCATCCACCCGCTTGGTCCCGCGCACGTGTGTCGGCAGCTACCCGACGGCTCGTACGAACTGCGCCCGCAAATCGCCCACCGGCTTGCCTGGTGGCTAAGCGGTATGCGCCTTCGGGCGGGATTCACGCAAACTGATCTCGCGGAGCGACTCAAGACGACCCAGCCGGCAATCGCGAAGTGGGAGACGGGGCGAACCCTGATCACCCTCGATCGACTAGCCCAGTTCTCGGATGCGACCGGCTTTCCGGTTGCGCTGTATTTCGATTACGGAGGGTCGCAGCGTCATCGCGGGATGTGGCTCTAGTCGCGCCCAGCTGCCCAAATGTGCTCGCGAATCTCATCTGGCGCGTGCGTGAAGTCTTCGACGACCGCATGCGGACGGTGCTGCGCAAGTTCGTCCATCGAATAGATACCCGTTGCCACCGCGATCACCGGAATGCCCGATGCATGCCCGGCCAGGATGTCCAGCGGCGTATCGCCGACGATCACCGGGCGCACACCATCCTGCAGCGACAGACGCTGCGCGGCGTCGGCGACCAACTCCATCCGTGTGGAATGGATGTGGCCGTAGAAGCCCGAATCGAAATCAATGTGTTCGGCAAGGCCTGCGGCCTCGAGTTTCAATCGTGCGCGACGCGGGCTGTTACCCGTAAGAACCGAATGTTCAGCGCCTGCGCTAGCTAGATGAGTAAACGTCTCGTGTGTTCCGGCAATGGCGGTGGAGGGCGCGGTGAGCATGTCCTGCGCAGTGACGTCGTCGATCACCGCGAACGCCTGCGTGATTTCGTCGTCGCTGGGAATGTGATCGGCGAAGAGTTCGATCAGTATCTGCCGATCGGTCTTACCGATTCCGGCTGGAAGCTGCTCCACCTCCCGACCGAGGACCGTGGACACCGCGTGCGCATGACGATCGCGCGGGGAGGGAGCGTGCGTGACGAGGGTGCCGTCGATGTCCCACAGGACGAGAACGCCGGAGAGATCGGTCACGAAGGAACGGTAGTCACTCGCAGAAGCCGCCATCACAACACGGCTGGATGTAGTAACACGTGGGGCAGAAGTCCTTACCGCCGCGACGCTCGAGGTCGGACTTCTCGCAGGCCGGGCACGGGCCGGGGTGTCCCATCACGACCCCGAGTATGCCGAAATTCCTACTCGCTCCAAATGGGAAACAGGTTCGTGTCGCCGGTGACTGCGGTGTATCCGCCGGCGGGGATGAATACGCCGGTGAGTTGGCCGTCGTCGCCGTAGGTTTCGTAGGCGCCCCAGCCGTTCGCGACCTGTCGTTCGGCGATGTCGACGGGGAAGTCTGCCTGGGTTGCCCAGCCGAGCAGAGAGGGATCTTCGTCACCGGCGCGAGGCGTGATGGTGCAATCGCTTGCGCTGGGGAGTTCAATCCAGGAGCCGAGGCTGGCCTCGACAGAGTCGAAGTTGCACGCAACACCCTCCGGCAGTTCGAATACCAACACTGTGGCTCGTGCCGTTTGGGCATTGGATGATGAAGCCGGTGTTGGTGTTGACCGAATGAAGAAGGTGATCGACACGGCGCCAACCGTGCCTGCCTGCCCTGAGTTGCCATTGGAACCACCGAGACCACCGTCTCCATTCGGACCGACAGACGACATGAAAGAGGGTGACCCGACCAGGTAGGTGGCGCTCACGTACGAGCCGCCAGCTCCGCCACCAGCCTGGTTCTGGTTTGCACTTGAGCCACCGCCGCCTCCACCGCCGTATCCACCTTGGCCCCCACCGGGTTCGTACGGACTGCCGACACCCCCGGTAGTACTTCCGGTGCCGCCGGAACCGCCCTGGTTATCGGCTCCGCCTTCACCGCCGGTAGCGATCCCCCCGTCACCTCCGGGGCCACCCGCAGCAGTTCCACCGAAACCACCATTGCCGCCGGTCGCCGACGGGTTATCGAAGGCTCCTCCGCCTCCGCCTCCGGCGAGCACGAGCAGCGCTCCCCCCGCAGCCACGCTGCTCAATTCACCACCGTCGCCACCGAAATTGCTGGTGTTCCCACCCCTGCCTACGGTGACACTCACAGTTGACGACGCGGCGGGAAGCCTCGCAGCGGCGCCGACGAAGGCACCTTGACCACCGGCAGCCCCGGTACCTGTTTGAGTGGACCCACCGCCAGCACCTCCACCACCGATGACGACGACCTCTATCGCGTTGGCACCAGCTGGCACCGTGATCGATTCAGTACCGGCGGCATCGCACACGATTGTCTGACCGATGGATGGCGTTGTCGTAGTGCACCCAGCGGCGGCGAAGGCCCCAGGTGACCACACCAGTACAGCCCCGGCCGTCCCCGAGACGACGGCCATGGCTGTGAACCGGGAGCGGCGTCCTCGGTGACTGGTGATCCAAGACATGGAGTCAGTGTCCGATCGCCGGTGAGCGCAGGCAACGAAAAATGAGCGCTGAAGGTGAAGTGTCCGGTTAACCAGACACTCTTCGCAGCCTGGCGGCAAGAGCTCCGACGGCACCCGAAAGTCAATCGCTGCTTGGCATAGTGGCGCTATGACGTCCGTGCTCGTCGTGGAGGACGATTCCTTTGTCCGCGCGACCGTGACGACGGCATTGAAGTTCCACGAGTTCAAGGTCGTCGACAGCGTCGGAACGTCGGTCGCGGCGATGGATGCGTTCCGTGAGCACATGCCGGATGTCGCGTTGCTTGATCTCGACCTGGGTGGCGGCCCGACGGGCGCGGACCTCGCGGTGGGCATGCGGCGGTTGAAACCGGAGCTCGGCGTCGTCTTCTTGACTTCCTTCGAGGATCCTCGACTACTGGACTCGCGGCTGACGAACATGCCCGAGCGCTGCGGGTATGTGGTTAAGCAGTCCCTGCAGGACACCGAGTTCCTTGCGGCAGCTATCCGCGGAAGCGATGATCCCGGTGAAATTCCCCGGGTGGACTTGACCGAATCCCAGGCCGAGACGCTGCGTTTGGTGGCCGCTGGACTATCGAACGCCGAGATCGCCCGGATTCGTGTTGTCGAGGTTTCGGCTGTGGAGAAGGCGATCCGGCGCGCTGCCGATGTCCTGGGAATCCACGGTGACGAAACGGTTAATCAACGCGTTGCGCTTGCGCGGGCGTACTACCGCATGGCGGGATTAGGTCGTGGATCTGCCTAACGTGCCGCGCACGGTGCTGGGGTTGACCTGGCGCGAACACATCGGTGGGCGCTGGGCAGTCAGCGCGCTCGGCTTCGCGATCTCGGCACCGATCGCCTTCCTTGCTGTCTTCGTGAATGTGCAGCGCTTCGATACAGCGGAACTAGGGCAATGGGCTATCGCCTCGGCGGTATCCCTCGCGGTGATGGGCGGGCTCTGGTGGCTGGCGTCCGTCACGGTGTTGCGCAACCGCCGCACGTCCCCGGCTCCGGTGTTGTTGGTGGTGCTCGTGGGCGCTATCTCCGGTGCTGTTCGATCCATCGTCGCGACGACCATGACGGTGGAGTGGGGACTGTTCCCAGCCGCGAACGGGCTGGGTGACTTGCTGCTGGCCCGCGCGGCTGTGGGAACTGCGCAAGGTGCTGTGGGGCTTCCGGTGCTCGCGATGAGCCTTTCGGTGATCAACCGCTACCGGAGTGAGCGCGCGCAGTTGTTGAAGCAGTTGGCATCTGTTCAACAACGACGTTCCGAGGAGGAAGGCGCAGCCAAGGCGTTACGGGATGCGCTTTCCGGCCCGGTGCAGGTTCGACTGCGCGAACTGGCCGACCGGCTCGGGGAGGATGCAACCGCGATCGGTGCCATCGCGACGGACGTCCGAACGCAAGCGCACGAACTATGGCGGCAATCTCAGCACGTGAGTGATCCGCCGCGGCTGCGCATCAAGGAGCTTCTTCGCATGAGCCTGTCGGCTCGCCCGTTACCGCTATCGGCTCTGTGGCTGGTCTGGATTCCATCGACCACTCTGACGCTCCTGACACGCAGTGCTGCGCTGACTGCACTGAGCCAAGTGCTCGTGGGTGCACTTCTATTACTCAGTGTCTACGTCCTGGGAACCCGGCTGGTGCAACGCTATCCACGACTAGGCCCGCTTGTCTTTCTCGTGGGCACGATGGGCGGTGCTGCGTTAGCCGGAATAGTCATGTTGTTGATGGTCGGTGGTGCTTTGACCGATGGGAACATCGCGTTGATTGCCGTGTCGACTCTCTGGCTGGCGGCAGTGACACTCGTGGTGAGTGTTGTGGAATCAGCAGTACGTCGATCGGAACAGGTCCTCAGTGACATCGCCGCGAGCATCGACGCTGATGAGATAGCCCTTCAGCAACAGCAGCAAGTGAGGAGCGACCTTTCCCAGGAAGTGGCCGGGGTCTTGCACGGTGTGGTGCAAGGGCGTCTTGTTGTTGCCCAGCGCTCGACCGACGGTGCTCTAGCTCGACAAGCTCTGGACGAGGGGATCGAGCTCCTCAACTCACCAAGCATCACCACCGCAACGACGGCTGAGGACGTTGTGCAGGAAGTCAGCAGACCGTGGTCAGCCTTGATGGAAATCCAGACCGATGTTGACGCAGGAAGCATTCCTGCCTCTCGCGTGCGTGATGTATCGGATTTGATCGAGGAGTGCTTGTCGAATGCATTTCGTCATGGTGTCGCGCAACGAGTAACCGTCGTCATGCGCAATGAAGGCGATGCCTGGCTCGTGCAGGTTTCCGATGACGGCAGTGGCTTTTCACCAACCTCGACGACCGGTC
>DASYOJ010000101.1:0-3348 GCA_036007925.1 Candidatus Nanopelagicales bacterium | reverse complement strand
TGGGTGTTGATGCATCTGATCAAGGCGCCATCGAGGCTGCTCTGGAGGACGTCCGGATGCGCGAATGGCGCCGGGTCATCCCACCAGTGTTCGTGACATGGACAGGTGAATCGCGCCGACTATGGGTGCATCTGCCACACGGTGAATCTGTCACAGCCCGCGTGGTGTTTAACGACGGCACAACGCGCGCCTTGACGCAGATGGACTGGTGGGTGGACCCGGTCGAAGTGGACGGGGTGCTGACCGGGGAAGCAAGTTTCGAGGTACCTAGCGATTTGCCGATCGGATGGCATCGCATCGAAGTATCGACATCATCTCTCGGCACCCCCGGCACACTCTGCGCCGAGTGTCCGTTAGCCGTTGCCCCGTCGACCTTGGATCCGGCATCGGTCATGAACGGTCAGCAGTGGGGCTTGATGGTGCAGATCTACTCGTGGCCGTCCAGCGATTCATGGGGAATCGGCAACGCACATGACGTGGCCACGGTGGCGTCGTGGAGTGCGCGCGATCACGGCGCCGGCTTCATCTTGGTCAATCCCTGCCACGCCCCGGTGCCCGACGTGCCCTCCCCGTATCTGCCGTCCTCGCGTCGTGTCTGGGATCCCTTGATGATCCGTCCGGAAGACATCGCCGAATATTGGGAACTTAACGAAGTGGACCGCCTTCGCATTGATAGCTGGCGCCATGATGCCCAAGGCGACATCCAGCACGCTGATGCATCGACGCGCATCAATCGACATCGCAGTTGGAAGTACCTACGGCAGGCATTGCTCGTGATTTTTCAGTCGGGGCGAAGCCCGGACCGTCAGCAGGCATTCGAGGCGTTCAGTCAGCAGCAACCCGTTCGGGATTACGCATTGTGGAAGGTGCTCGCTGATCAATACGGACCCGACTACCGCAGCTGGCCCGCGGCATTGCACGATCCGAGCAGTCTTCCCGTTGCACAGTTCGCCCAGGAGAACGCAACGGACATTGCTTTTGAGATGTGGCTGCAATGGATCGTCTCCGGGCAACTTGCCGACGTCCAACACAGCTGTCAAGACGCCGGGATGTCTATCGGAGTGATCAGCGATCTGGCCGTCGGGGTTCACCCTGGCGGGGCGGATGCGTGGGCACTGGCGTCCGTCATGGCCCAAGGAGTCGGGGTCGGGGCACCTCCGGATATGTACAACCAGCGCGGCCAGAACTGGGACCAACCACCGTGGCGTCCACAGGCACTCGCCGAAGCGGGCTTCGCCCCTTTCCGCGAGGTGCTCCGGGCCGCGTTGCACGGAGCCGGGGCGGTACGCATCGATCACATCCTGGGGCTATTTCGCATGTGGTGGATTCCCGAGGGTCGGCCCGCCACCGAGGGCACGTACGTGGGCTTCGACCATGACGCCCTATTAGCGCTCACGTGTTTGGAGGCCCACCTCGCCGGTGCAGTGGTGATCGGCGAGGACCTAGGAACGCTCGAACCGTGGGTGCAACACGAGTTGGCCAGGCGCGGAATCCTCGGAACGGTGATTTCGTGGTTTGAGAAGTCCGATACAGATGCACCCCTTCCCATCGAAGAATGGCGAACAGCTGCTCTAGCGAGCGTGACCGTGCACGATCTACCACCCACGGCCGGGTATCTCGCCGGGGAGCACGTGCGGATCCGCGCCGAACTCGGGCTACTTGCCGGCGATGTGGAAGATGAGTGGGCCGCCGCAGCACGTGAACGCCACGCGTGGGCCCAGGTGCTGCGAGAACGCGGATACTTGTCACACGATGTCAACGTAGACACAGCACACGGACGCGAAGAGATGGTCATCGCGCTATATCGCGCGCTGGGGGATTCCCCGTCGGTTCTCATCGGAGTCGGCGCGAGTGATCTGCTCGGTGATCGACGGGCCCAAAACCAGCCAGGGACCGATCAGGAGTATCCGAATTGGCGAATGCCGATGGCCGATGGCGCAGGCCATGTTGTGCTGTTGGACGAATTCTTGGCAGATCCACCGCCCCTTGCCCGCACAATCGCGGGTGCGATGCGCCGGTAGGCTCGCAGGTATGGATCCGTTGGTCGCAGTTGGGTTGTTCGTCGGGATTCCCGTCGCGCTCGCTATCGTCGTTGTTATCGCCATCATGGTTCCCCAGCGTTATGGCGCAACGGAGCCGGGTGAGCCCGATCACGATGAAGGTGCCGTATTGATCACCAGCACCCACGCCGCGCCGGACCCCGCGGCCCTGCCGAGGGCTTCTGCGCGGGTTGAAGCAACAGGAGGTGCTCATGGATCGTGGTGAGAATTACCAGGTCAGTGCTGCGGAGCGCACCGATATCGAACGGATCGTGCAACGAGCACGTGATATCTGCGGTTTCGAGTTCGCGGTATTCATCGGTGAGCTACCCCACGAGCGTGAATCGGCGATTGCAGTACACGCCGGATTGCATGACCCGGATGCGGCTGTCCTGATTGCTATTGACCCAGGCCGGCGGACCATGGATATCGTCACTGGCGGTCGTGTTAAGAGAAATATCGACGATCGCACCTGCGAGTTCGCAATGCTGACACTGCGCTCAAGCCTGAATGTGAATGATGTGGTCGGCGGGGTTCGCGATGGTGTATCGCTGCTAGCAGAACATGCCCGCGTACCTCGAACTTTGCACCTCGACGAACCCGCGTAAGAGTCTGGCCCCCGCCGTTACGACCGGGCTGCGTCGGCTGCTCGTGCCCGCTGCGCCCGAACAAGCCCATCGCGTCCTTCGGCGATGAGTCGAGCCAAGGCCGGTACCGGCTCGGTTGCCAGGAAGGCCTCGGCCCGGTCGATGGTCGCCTGGTCCACCGAGAACATCGGGAACATCCCCATGGTGATCGATTGTGCGATCTCCATGGTCCGCTCAGCCCAAACCGCATCAAGGGCTGCAAAGTACGGCTCGATGTATGGATCGGTGAGGGTGAGTTGGTCACGCTGCGAAAAGCCCGCGATCGTGGCTTCGAGCATTGCATTGGGCAAGGACTCATCGTGCAAAATCGACTGCCATGCCTGCTCCTTGGCTTCTGCGGTGGGCGCAGCTGCTCGCGCCATAGCTGCCTGGCGTCGGCCGGTCGCGGTGTCGTCGCGCTGCAACTCGGCCTCAACCGCATCGTTACCACGCGCACCCGAAGCTATGAGTTGCTGAAGGAGGAACCAACGCAGGTCGGTATCTATCTGTAGCCCGGGCCAGTCTTGCGTGCCGTCGAGCAATTCCTCGACGATGGCTAGTTGCTCGTTGGTGGTGGCAGCACCGGCGAATGACCGGGTGAAGGCCAACTGTCGATCGCTACCTGCTTCAGCAAAGCGGGCAAGATCGTGCAAGCGTTCAGCGAACCGGATCAAGTACTCGCT
>DASYOJ010000100.1:0-5369 GCA_036007925.1 Candidatus Nanopelagicales bacterium | reverse complement strand
ACCCCTGGGGCCCTGGCCACCACTCGGCACTGGCCGCGAGACGTTGCTCGCAGGACCGCGGCACCATTCTTCCGCTCGATCACCCGACAGTTGTCCCGGCTGCGCTTGAGCACGCGCCACGAAATGTCTTGACCGGCGTTGGTTTGGATGCCATCGGGTCCTTGCAGCCGCAGCCGTTGGCCCACGCGCATGCGCTTGCGGCTTGGCAGCGTCGCGTTGGGCTGCTGATCGGCGCGCACCATGTTCATGGTGTACGTGAAGGTGCCGGGGACCAGGGTGCCCCCACCAACAGTGCTGCCGGTCATCACGCACTGTCCACTTCCCTGAAGGGCCGTCACGTAAACATTGCCACCGGCCGCAACTTGGGCAGTGGTTGTCGGCGTGCTGTTCGGATCAAACTCATCGCTGCCCACCGCGCAATTGCCGGTCACAGAGAACGTGGCCGGATTATTCGAGCTCGTGAACAACGTCGCTTTGATTGACTCTTGGTAGGGCACCTTCACCGGATTGTCCGGAGGGCTCGAGAAACCGCACGGTGCATCTGCATCGTCGCACCAATAAACGGCGCCCATGCCATAGGTCTGATCACCCAACGCCGCCACGTTCAAGGTGATGGCGTCGTAATTGATGGGGCTGGTGATCGTGTAGGTAGCGGTGGTTGGCGTCACGGATGTGTTGCCCGGTGTCGATCCGGTGAGCACGCACTGCGTGTTCTGCTGCAAGACGGTCACGTAAAGGTTGCTGCCGTTGGCCACTTGCACACTCGTGCTCGGTGCGCTGGATGGGTCGTAAGTGCTGGTGCCGACAGCACAACCGCCGGTCACCGAAAAGTTGGCCGGACCCTGGGAAGTGGTGGAAACCGTGGCAACCGCGTACTGCTGGGATCGCAGTTGCAGCGGACCGCTGGCCTTCGGGTAGTTGCACTCACCCTTCGGCGGCGGGGTTTTCGACGACCGTGTGCCGTTGTCTTGGCACCAAATGGACGAGTTGGCATCGAACATCACCTCGTTATCGATGGTGACCATGCTCAACGTCAACGCGTCTGGGTCCTGGGCGCTCGCACCTGGGGCCCCCAGGAGCAGGCTGCCTGCCACAGCAAGGGCAACTGCCGAACTGGCTGCTACTCGACCGGTCGTGGGCATCGAACCTCCCCGTTGCGCATTCCATCCGCGTGACTTCATGGAAGGTATGGCCGCTATCGCGGGAGGACCAGAGGGGCTACCCCCTCAGTTTGTCGGTGCTGCCGTGCATGCACCATTTTTTTGGTGCGCGAGGGGGGAGTTGAACCCCCACGCCCTTTCGGGCACACGGACCTGAACCGTGCGCGTCTGCCTATTCCGCCACTCGCGCCTGTCCCACCTGGATGGGTAGCGCGCCAAGGGTACAGGGGTCCGCTTGCCTGCACTGTGGCGAGCCTGGCGGCAAGTAGCATCGCGGTTGTGGGCTTGCTGCAGAAGTTCGAGGACTCCCTCGACAGGGTGGTGAACGGCGCGTTCGCCAAGGCCTTCAAGGCCGAGGTGCAGCCGGTCGAACTCGCCGCGGCCTTGCAGCGTGAGGTGGACGACCGGGCCAGCGTGTTGGACCGGGACCGCACCGTGATCCCGAACGTGTTCCATATCGAGCTCTCCCACCACGATTACACCCGCCTCGCGGTGTTCAAGGACGCCCTCGGCAGCGAACTAGCCACGTTGATCACCAACTACGCCGACGAGCAGAGCTACACGCTGCTGGGCCAAACGCGCGTCACGATGAGTGAAGACGACGCCCTGGAGACCGGGATCTTCCGGGTGCGCAGCGAAGCCAAGGCCGAGGTCACCTCCCGGGCCGGGGTGGTCGAGGCGATCGAGGTCGAGGAAGTGGTGAACGTTGCTGCGCCCGCGGCGCCGTCCTCTCCCGCCCCCGAGGATGCTCCTCCTGGCGACGCCGCACCGGCCGCGCCCCCGCGCCAACCACGCCTTGAAGTCGGCGGGCAGGCCTACCCGCTCGTGCGCGCGATCACGTTGCTCGGCCGCGGCACCGATGCCGACATCCGCGTGGAAGACCCAGGGGTCTCGCGCAAGCACTGCGAGATCGTGGTCGGCACGCCCGCTCTCGTGCGCGACCTGCGCTCCACCAACGGCACCTTCCTCGACGGGGAGAAGATCGACGAACGTCCGCTCGAAGACGGCTCCGTGGTGAAGATCGGTGGGACGTCGTTGGTTTATCGGAGCGGCTGAGCGGTGTCCGAGCTCGCGCTCACGCTGGCCAGGTTCACCTTCCTTGGTCTGCTGTGGTTGTTCGTCATTTTCGCGTTGCTGGCGTTGCGTAAGGACTTACGCGGCGCGGGCGCGCAACCCACCGGCGGCGACTCTTCTGCCTCCAGCGCCCGCACGCAGCGCAGTTCTCGCTCCCGCCGTTCGGGACGGGCGTCGCGTCGTTCCAAAGTCAAGGGCACCCGCCTGGTCGTGGTCGAAGGACCACTCGAGGGTGCAGAGATCCCGCTGGAAGGCGCGCAGATAACCCTCGGGCGCGCACCGGATTCCACCATCGTGATCGACGACGACTACGCCTCGAGTCGGCACGCGCGCATCTATGAATCCGAAGGGGCCTGGGTGGTCGAGGACCTCGGCTCCACCAACGGCACCTGGATCGACCGCACTCGCTTGACCACTCCGACCGTGCTTCCCATCGGTGCGCCGCTGCGTGTTGGCCGCACCACGTTGCAGATCCAGAAGTAGGCCCCGATGGCTGACGACGACGCAACGAACGTCGAAGACGACGTGCCCGTGGAAGTGGGCCCCGATGGCCAAGCCGCGCTCGCACTACCGGTGGACACCAGTTCGCTGGGGCTGCGCTACGCCGCACGCTCGGATGTCGGGTTGGTGCGCACCGGAAACGAAGACAGCGGATACGCCGGACCGCGGCTGCTGCTCGTGGCCGACGGCATGGGTGGGCATGCCGCCGGAGAACTCGCCTCCGCCGTGGCAGTGGCCACCGTGGCCGACCTCGACGTCCATCCACCCTCGAGTGCTGAACTGCTCAACGCACTGACCGATGCCATCGATTCGGTCGGTGAAACCATCGGCACGATCATCACCGAAGAACCCGACCTCACCGGTATGGGCACCACCATCACGGGCCTGTATTGGCTCGGTGGACGGGTGGCGCTGGTGCATGTGGGCGACTCGCGCGCGTACTTGTTCCGCGACAACAACGTGCAGCAGTTGACCCACGATCACACGTACGTGCAAACACTCGTCGATGCCGGACGCATCACCGAAGAGCAAGCCGCCACGCACCCCAAACGGTCGCTGCTGATGCGCGCGTTGGATGGCATCAACCCCGTCGAAGCAGATCTGTCGATGCGTGAAGCCCGCCGCGGGGATCGGTACCTACTATGCAGCGACGGCTTGAGCGGCTTCGTAGATGAAGCCGACATCGCGGGCGCACTCACCATGGCCGACCCGACCGGGTCCGTTACGCGGTTAGTTGACCTAGCGCTTGAACGCGGCGCCCCCGACAACGTGACGGTGGTGGTCGCTGATGTGGTGCCCGTCGAGGACGACGAAGACGACGTCTTCACGCCGGTGGTGGTCGGTGCAGCCGGGGAGCCGCGGGTGCGGGCGCAACTGCCCGGCGTGCGCTTCCCCGATGATTCCCAACCCGATCCCGATGCACCCGAAGCGCCCATACCCGTGGACGGCGGTCCCCCCACGGCCCCGCAACCGCTGGTCAATGCAGAGTTGATCGTCCCGGCGGCCGAACAGGCCATGCGCGATCAGCAGGCAGCAGCGGTGCGCAAGGAGCGTCGTCGTCGTCGTTTTGCCAAGGTGGCCATCTACGTGGGCGTGATCGCGTTGATCGCCGCCGCGACGTACGGCGCCTTGCTCGGTGCACAAGCCTGGCTGGATCGGCAGTGGTACGTAGCCGTCAACGGCAGCGCCGGCACCGGAACCGTGGGTGTGTACCAAGGCGTCCAAGGCACACTGGGCGGTGTTCGGCTGTCCAGCTTGGAGACCGACACCTTCTTACCGGTGGGTGAGTTGCCGTTGTTCGATCAAGAACTCGTCAGCAAGGGCATACCGGCCGAAAGCGAATCCGACGCCCTGCGGATCGTGGCGGAGTTGGAAACCCGCGCGGCCGAGTGCCGCACGATCTTCCCGCCCGCTGGCTGTCCGGGAAGTTTGAGCAACGAACCCGTCGAGGAGGCACCGTGAGCGCGCTGAGCGACACCGACCTCTTCGTTCCCGAGGACGCGCCCCGTAAGAAGCCAACGCGGCGGTGGGTGGAACTGCTGCTGCTGATCTTGGCGTGGAGCATCGGGTTACTCGGCACCCTGCAGATCGGATGGGTGACCGGGGAAGGCATGACCGAGCGGCTATGGATCACCGCCGGCGTGGTGGGCGGGCTGGCTTTAGCAATGCACATCGTCATCCGGATCTGGGCCAAGTACGCCGATCCGATCTTGCTGCCGGTCGCCACGTTGCTGACCATGCTCGGGCTGTTGATGATCTACCGCATCGATGTTGCCTCAGCGCGGCGTGCAGTTCTCGGGGATGCGCCACCGCCCACCCCCGATGTTTACTCGCAGCTGACCTGGTTCGCGGTAGCGACGATCTTGTTCATCGCGGTACTGGTGCTGCTGCAAGACCACCGGCGCTTGGCCCGCTATACCTACACCTTCGGCCTTGCCGGTCTGGTGCTGCTCGTGCTGCCGCTTGCGCCGGTCATCGGCACCACCGTCAACGGCGCAACGCTGTGGATCCGCGTCGGTGAGTTGTCCTTCCAACCCGCCGAAGCCGCGAAGATCCTGCTCGTCATCTTCTTCGCCGGGTACCTAGTGGCCAAGCGCGATTCACTCGCGGTGGTGCGCACCAAGTTCCTCGGCATCGAACTGCCGCGCCCGAAGGATCTCGGTCCGTTGGTGATCGCGTGGTTGATCTCACTGGCCGTCTTGGTCTTTGAGCGCGACCTTGGGACGTCGTTGTTGTTCTTCGGCTTGTTCGTGGCGATGCTGTACATCGCAACACAACGACGCACCTGGATCATCCTCGGTGGTTTGCTGTTCCTCGCCGGCGCCGCGGCTGCGTACTACAACTTCTCCCACGTGCGTTCGCGCGTGACGGTGTGGCTAGATCCGTGGGCGTATGCCGATACCGGCGGGTACCAGATCGTACAGTCCATCTACGGGCTGGCCAACGGAGGCGTTCTCGGCGCCGGGCTCGGTCAAGGTTTTCCGAACCTGGTGCCCTTCGCCAAGACCGACTTCATCTTCGCGGCCCTCGGTGAGGAAATCGGCATCACCGGTTTGTTCGCGGTGGTCATGCTGTACGCGATCTTGATCGAACGCGGGCTGCGCACCGCGGTGAGCGTGCGCGATGCGTTCGGTC
>DASYOJ010000099.1:0-8114 GCA_036007925.1 Candidatus Nanopelagicales bacterium | reverse complement strand
TCGCAGCTGTGGTTAGCCTTCGCTGGCGCCTGCCTCGGCGTTCTCCAGGACGGGAGCCAGGGACAACTTGCCGCGCTGGTCGATCTCCTTGATCTCGACCTGCACTTTGTCGCCCACGTTGAGGACTTCCTCGACCGTTTCGATGCGCTTCTTGTCGGTCAACTTCTTGACCTCCGAGATGTGCAACAGGCCATCCTTGCCCGGAACCAAGGACACGAACGCACCGAAGTTGGTCGTCTTCACGACGGTGCCCAGGTAGCGCTCACCCACTTCCGGCATCGTCGGATTGGCGATGTTGTTGATGGCGGTCCGAGCTGCCTCGGCAGATGGTCCGTCCACGGCCCCGATGTAGATGGTGCCGTCATCTTCGATGCTGATATCCGCACCGGTGTCCTCTTGGATCTGGTTGATGATCTTGCCCTTGGGCCCGATCACCTCGCCGATCTTGTCGACCGGCACCTTGACCGAGATCACGCGCGGTGCTGTTGCGGCCATCTCGTCGGGGGCATCAATCGCCTCGTTCATGACCTCAAGGATCGTCAAGCGTGCATCGCGCGCCTGGGTGAGCGCGCCGGCCAGAACATCAGCCGGAATGCCGTCGAGTTTGGTGTCGAGCTGCAACGCGGTGACGAACTCCTTGGTGCCGGCGACCTTGAAGTCCATATCGCCGTAGGCGTCCTCCGCACCGAGGATGTCGGTAAGGGTGACGTATTCGGTTGTGCCGTCGACCTCACCGGAGATCAAACCCATGGCGATACCGGCTACCGGGGCCCGCAACGGCACTCCAGCGTTCAGCAGTGACATCGTGGATGCACATACCGAACCCATCGAGGTCGAACCATTCGATCCGAGCGCCTCGGAGACCTGCCGGATGGCGTAGGGGAACTCCTCGCGTGATGGCAGCACCGGCAGCAATGCGCGCTCAGCGAGTGCACCATGGCCGATCTCACGACGCTTGGGCGAACCCACGCGCCCTGTCTCCCCGGTGCTGTACGGCGGGAAGTTGTAGTTGTGCATGTACCGCTTGCGGTTATCGGGATTCAACGTGTCGAGCATCTGCTCCATACGCAGCATGTTCAGCGTTGTCACGCCCAGGATCTGAGTTTCTCCGCGCTCGAACAGAGCCGAGCCGTGGGTGCGCGGCAAAATGTCGACCTCAGCGGTCAACGCACGGATGTCCGCCAACCCACGTCCATCGATGCGCACCTTGTCTCGCAGTACGCGATCGCGAACGGCTTGCTTGGTCACTGCGCGGAAGGCAGCCGACAGTTCCTTCTCGCGGCCTTCGAACTCGACGGCGAGTTCGGCGGTTACGGTCATCTTGATGTCATCAAGGCGCGCTTCACGCGGTGCCTTCTCCACGATCGCCAGCGCGTCGCGAACATCAGCAAGGGCCAGGCGCTCCACGGCGCTATAGGCGTCATCTTCAAAATCCAAGAACGACGGGAAGTCCTGCACCTCCTTGGCTGCGGCGCCGGCGAGGTCTTGCTGGGCTTGGCACAAAGCGCGGATGAACGGCTTGGCCGCTTCCAGTCCGGCACTCACGATCTCCTCGGTGGGTGCTTGTGCACCACCGGCGACGAGCTCGACGGTCTGCAAGGTTGCTTCGGCTTCGACCATCATGATCGCCACATCGTCACCGGCGATTCGCCCGGCCACCACCATGTCGAACACGGCACCCTCGAGTTGCTCATGCGTGGGGAATGCCACCCACTGACCTTCGATCAGGGCGATGCGCACGCCGCCGATCGGGCCGGAGAACGGCAGGCCCGACAACTGCGTGGAGGCCGAGGCACCGTTGATGGCCACGACGTCGTAGACGTCATTCGGATTCAGCGACAGGACTGTCACCACAACCTGAACTTCGTTGCGCAGACCCTTTTTGAAGGTCGGTCGCAACGGCCGGTCGATCAACCGACAGGTCAAGATGGCGTCTTCGGTGGGACGACCCTCGCGCCGGAAAAAGGAACCGGGGATGCGACCCACGGAGTACATCCGCTCTTCGACGTCCACCGTGAGCGGGAAGAAATCGAGATTCTCTTTGGGGTGCTTGGACGCCGTCGTGGCGCTGAGCAGCATGGTCCCGCCGTCTAGGTAGACGGCAACAGAACCTGCAGCTTGCCGGGCCAAGCGCCCGGTTTCGAACGTAACGGTGCGCGTGCCGAATGCACCGTTGTCAAGGACGGCCTCGGCCGTCGCGATCTGGGAACCCTCCACGGGTGCCTCCTGTTTCGTGTAAGCAAGCAGGGGCAACCACGGCAGACGTCCGGTGGCGGTCTTCGATCGAGATCCCCGGGACGATGCGCTTTCGCACCACCCGGGCGGGGACCACTACCGAGGACCGACGACGGCGCACCGTAGCGCCCCGGATCCTTGCGGTTTCGTTTTCTCTATTCGGTTGTGGTGAAAGTGTGTCGGAGTCGACCTAGCGACGGATACCGACACGCTCGATGATGGAGCGGTACCGGTTGATGTCGGTTTTGGTCAGGTACTTCAGCAGCCGGCGGCGCTGGCCAACCAGGCTCAGCAGTCCACGGCGGCTGTGGTGATCGTGCGGGTGGGTCTTCAAGTGCTCGGTCAGTTCGGTGATCCGCTTGGTCAACAGTGCGATCTGAACTTCCGGGCTTCCGGTATCGCCGGGCTTGATCGCGTACTCAGCGATGATCTCGGACTTCGTTTGGGTGGCGAGCGACATTCACATTCCTCTCGGGCGCGCCGGTCATCCGGCGATGGCTGCACGGTGCAGCCTGGTCACGAATCGCCAAGCGCCCGCTCGGCAACCGTCGAAGCGCAGGCTATCAGGTAGCCGCACCTGCCCCACCGGCCAGCGTCCGGGCCCGATCGATATCGGCTCGCATCTGCTCCACGAACGCACCTTCGGAATCGAATACCTCTTGACCGCGCAGCCGGTGGGTAAAGCCCACCTCCACCAGCACGCCGTATAGATCGAGATCGTCTCGGTCGATGACGTGTGCCTCGATGCGCCGCTGCACTCCCCCGTACTGCGGGTTCTCCCCCACCGAGATCGCCGCCGGCATCCGCGGGCCCGACCCCTCGAGCCCTCGCACCCAACCGGCATAGACGCCATCGGCTGGCACCGCACGGTCCGCGGGCACTTCGATGTTTGCCGTCGGTACCCCCAGGGTCCGCCCGCGATGATCGCCGTGCACCACGAGCCCGCGGTAGGTGAACGGGCGACCAAGGATCAGCGTGACTTGGGTCAGATCCCCTTCCAGGAGAGCATCACGCACCCGAGTAGAAGAGAAGCGATCACTATCACCGCGCAGTTGCAGCCCGTGCACCGAAAAGCCCGAGCCCTCCCCAAGTTCGCGCAGCGTTTGGACATCCCCACTAGCGCGGTGACCGAATCGGAAGTTCTCCCCGACCACAACGCCATCGGCCCGCGCGCGCCCCACCACGAAGTCCTGGACAAACTCCGCTGGACTCATCTGGGACAACTCCCGGGTGAAAGGAACAACGACGACGTCATCGACGCCCGCATCCTGCAGGGCATCAACGCGCTCGTCCAACGAGACCAACATCGCCGGAGCGTCATCAGGGGCCAGCACCCGCCGCGGATGCGGGTCGAAGGTGATCGCCACCACCTCTCCATCACCGGCCAACGCCTTGGCCTGGGCGATCACCGCCTGGTGCCCCCGGTGCACGCCATCAAACACCCCGATGATGGCCACTCTCTCGCTCACGGATCCGAAGCCTAGGTCGTCAATCGCTGAACGGGTTGACCGGTGATCTCCGCGATCACGTCGAAGTCACGATCAACGTGCAACAGGGTCAACGCGTTCAACTCGGCCATGGCAGCCAATAGCAAATCGGGAACTGATGGGCCACGGTGGTGACCGCGCTGAGCGAGCTGCAACTGCACCTCCAGCGCCCGATCCTCGATGCCAGGAGTCACGTACTCCACTGGCATGGCCGACAAAGGGGGCGACTGCATCTGCGAGCGCAAATCACCAGCCGAACGAGAACTGAAGCCGATCTCCAGAAGGGTCACGGTGGAGATTCGAACCAGTCCTCTATCGATTCGCTCAACCCACTCCACGACGTCGGTAGCCGCACCCAGCCGGACGAGTGCCGACTTGTCTATGAGCCATTGACTCACCGCCACGCTTGGTCCATGACTTGCTCGTCGGCCAAGTCCTGAAACGCCTCACTGAATTGCTGTAAGGACGCAAGGGTCACTGGCTCACGTGATCCGGTAGCAGCGTTCAGCATCTGTCGCCGCAAGTATTCGGCTCGAGAGATGCCCAACCGCTCTGCGCGTAAGTCGATTTTGGCGACGATGTCTTCTGGGACATCCCGGATCAGCAAGTCGGTCATACATCCTCCCCGCACCTGTGTGATATCTGAAGATATCACCCGTTCCGCGTCCACGTCTGCGCACTGGCAGGGGTTGTCTCGTGAATAGCCATGACCGCCGCCGTCCGCGCCCTAGGCTCCGCTCGTGCGCAAATGGCTGCCCATTGTCGTCCTGGGCCTAGGGCAGTTCGTGATGGTGATCGACGGCACGGTCATGAACGTCTCGATCACGACGGTGGTCGCGGATCTGAACACCACGGTCAGTTCGATGCAGTTGGCGATCGCAACATTCACCTTGACCATGGCCGCGTTGATGCTGGCCGGCGCCGGCCTTGGCAGCCGCATCGGGCGACGCAAGACCTTCGTGATCGGTTCGATCATCTACGGGATCGGCTCACTGACCACCGCCATCGCCCCCGGGTTCGCCATGTTGTTCGTCGGTTGGTCCATCATCGAAGGCATCGGCGCCGCGCTGGTGATCCCTGCGATCGCGGCCTTGGCAGCGGTGAACTACTCCGGCAAAGACCGGGCGATCGCCTACGCCATGCTCGGCGGCATCGCGGGTGCGGCGGCTGCCGCTGGACCCTTGATCGGTGGCTGGGTGACCAGCGAGTTCTCCTGGCGCTGGGTTTTCGCAGCCGAGACGCTGCTCATCGTCGCCGTGATCTTGCCGCTTACCGGAACCATCAAGGACCTTCCCGTCCAGCCGAGCAAAGGTCGATTCGACTTCGCCGGAGTGGTGCTCTCGGCTACCGCGATGGGAACCGTCGTCTTGGCCCTGGTCTCGGCAAGCACATGGGGCTTTATCGAGCCGCTGAACCCGCCGTTCACGATCGCCGGGTTCTCCCCGACCATTCCCGCCGTGCTCCTTGGCTTGGGGATCGGGTGGTTGTTCCTGGAGTGGGAAAAGAGGCTTAGCGACATCGGACGCGAACCGCTGTTGGGGACCGATCTGTTGGGAATCGGCTCCCTGCGCGCCGGCCTGGCTTCACAACTGGTTTTGTATTTCATCATCGCCGGCTCGTTCTTCATTTTGCCGTTGTACCTGCAAACGGTGCTCGATCTTGATGCCCTGGGATCGGGCATCCGCATGCTGCCGATGTCTGTCGCATTGTTCGTGACGGCGATCGCGGGGTCCCGGCTGGCGATTCGCTTCTCGCCGAAACAGCTCATCCGATGGGGTCTGATCACCGCCTGCCTGGGACTGTTGCTGCTCATCGGTGCGATCTCCCCCGAGGCACGCGGCACATTGTTCGCCGTTGCCATGGCCGTTATCGGCATCGGTGTCGGCTTGGCGATCTCTCAGATCGGCAATGTGAACCTTTCCTCCGCCGACGAATCCCGCAGCAACGAGATCGGCGGCCTTCAGGGAACGGCGCAGAACCTGGGATCCTCCCTCGGTGTCGCGCTCGCCGGCACGGTGTTATTCATCGGACTCACAGCGACCTTCACCTCCTCGGTCGCTTCCAACGATCAGATCGATGCCGCCGCCCAAGAAGGCGTGATCCAGGCGGCCGAAAGCGGTGTGCAGGTCATCACTATCGAGCAGGCTGAGCAACTACTGACCGAGGCAGGCGTGCCGCAAGACGACATCACGGTCATCGTGCAGGACTACGCGGACAGCAAACTGCAATCGCTGCGGGCCGGCCTTGGCATCGTCTTCGTGATCGGCCTTATCGGCATACCCCTCACGCGCCGACTACCGGACCGCCCACTGGTGGGAACACAGCCAGATACCGAACCGAGCCCGCACTGACCTCTGCCACGCAGACCAGGTCGTCACCGGGCCCCACCAGGGCGAGCACGGGAGCATCCGGCACGTTCAATTCCAACGACGATCCATGCCGTGCCCGAACTGCGGTCACTTCGTCGATCTCGACTGTGGGTAGTTCGTGACGCGCGAAGGCTGCTGGCGCCACCAACCGATCTCGGTCCACGGCCTCCATCGCTATGCAGTCACAATCTCGGATGCCTCCTGATCGCGTTCGTCGCAGTTGCGTGAGGTGCCCCCCGACCCCCAACTGCTGACCTATGTCGCGGGCGAGTGCACGGATGTAGGTGCCGGCCGAACAGGCCACGTGCACATCCACATCGACGAACTCCGGTGAGTGCCGCACCTCGAGCACATCGAAAGCACGCACCGTGACCGTCCGCTCGGCAAGTTCCACTTCCTCACCGGCCCGCACCCGGTCATAGGCGCGTTTGCCGTTCACCTTCACCGCACTCACCGCGCTCGGACGCTGCTGGATGGTTCCCACGAACCCGGCGGCCGCTTTCGAAATCACCGCATCGTCGATACCCGCAACTAGTTGCGGATCGGCGCTAGTGGTGATCTCACCTTCGCGATCGTCGGTCGTGGTGGCGGCGCCGAGGCGAACGGTGGCGGTGTACTCCTTGTCGTGGCCGCCCACGATCCCCAGCAAACGCGTGGTGGGGCCGACACCGATCACCAAGACACCGGTGGCCATCGGGTCCAACGTGCCCGCGTGGCCCACCCGGCGCATACCCAGCGCCTTTCGGACCTTGCCGACAACATCGTGCGAAGTCAGCCCCGCGGGTTTGTCGATGAACAACGCCCCAGCGATAGATGGATCATCGCGCCGCTTCATCGTTCGGCGGGTTCGTCGCTCTCGTCCTCGCTGTGCCGGTAGGGATCAGCATCTCCAGCGAACTGCGCCTTTGCTGCTTGCTCGTGCACCGCGGCATCCGCCTGCGCTGCTTGCGCGAGGAGTTCTTCTACATGGCGGGCGTTCTCGGGGACGGCATCGGGAATGAATTCGATGGTGGGAGTGAACTTGATCCCGGTCTGTTTCCCGACCTCGCTGCGGATCACACCGGTGGCCGATGCCAAGGCAGCAGCCGTTGACGCTTGCTCGTCGGCATCGCCATAGACGGTGTAGAACACCGACGCATCCCGCAAGTCCGGAGTTATACGCACATCGGTGACCGTGATGAAGCCCAAGCGCGGATCCTTGATCCGCAACTCGAGCATCTCGGCCACGATCTGCTGGATACGGTCGGCCAACCGCCGTTGCCGGGCGACGTTTGCCATCGCTTCTTCTCCTCGCTCGACCTGACTACTCGTGTACCAGCAGTGCTAGGAAACCCGCGGCTTCTCGCGCATCTCAAACGTCTCGATGATGTCGTCCACCTTGACGTCTTGGTAGGAACCGAGGTTGATGCCGCACTCGAAGCCCTCGCGCACCTCGGTGACGTCATCCTTGAAGCGACGGAGCGTGGCGATGGACAAGTTGTCCGCCACCACTGCACCATCGCGCACCAGGCGCGCCTTCGCGTTGCGCTTGACTTCACCTGTTTGCACAAGGCAGCCGGCAACTGTGCCGAACTTCGAGGACTTGAAGACCTCGCGAACTTCAGCGGTGCCTAGTTGCACTTCCTCGTACTCTGGCTTGAGCATGCCCTTCAGCGCCGATTCGATTTCATCGATCGCCTGGTAGATCACGCTGTAGTAGCGAACGTCCACACCTTCGGATGCAGCGAACTCGGCAACCTTGCCCTCGGGGCGCACGTTGAAGCCGATGATGATCGCCTTCGATGCGCTGGCCAAAGTGACGTCGTTCTTGGTGATCGCGCCGACCCCGCGGTGAATGACCCGCAGATCCACGTTCTCCCCAACATCGATCTTGGTCAGAGCGTCTTCGAGGGCCTCCACCGAACCGGAGACATCGCCCTTGATGATGAGGGTGAGCTCTTGCACCTCGCCCTTTTCCAAGGACTCCAAGAAGTCCTCCAGCGAACGCTTCACCCGGTTCTTGGCCAGCAACGCATTGCGTTCA